>DATDWK010000031.1:0-4365 GCA_035289685.1 Candidatus Dojkabacteria bacterium | reverse complement strand
TAGGCAACCTTTCCTCTGGTATTTTATAGATAAAAACAGATCAGAAAAAGAATATTTATTTTTTGAATATAGAAAGGTGGAAGTTTTTGATTTAATTAAATCTTTCATTACCTATTGTGAAAATACCAGCATTTTTACTATTAATAACATAGGCAGGAAACTGGAAAATAAGATTACTAATCTTATGGCTGCTAAAGATCTTGGATTCACTACACCAGAGACAGTAGTGGGCAATAATGTAGATGATTTTAAATTGCTAGCAAAAAAGTTTAAATCTCTTGTAATCAAACCTTTTACGGGAGTAGCTTTTTTTGGTAAAAAATATATCGGTAATGATTTGGTAGAAATAAAGAGTAGTAAAATATTGGAGAATATTAATAAACTGGATGCCTACTATCCCCTGCAGATTCAAGAAAAAATTGTCAAGAAATTTGACATAAGGATTACTACTGTAGGAAAAAATATTTTCCCTTGCGCTATTCATTCACAAGAAAATCCGGCATCAAAACTTGATTTTAGAATAGTTGATTCTAAAAAAATCCACCATGAGAGTTACCAGCTACCTAAAAAGATTGAGGATTTATGTTTCAAATTATGCAGAAAATTTAAACTGAATTATAGTACGATAGATATGGCCCTAGATATAAATAATAGCTATGTGTATTTTGAAGTAAATCCCGATGGTGAATATCTATGGCTTGAAGAACTGACTGATTTAAAAATATCACAAGCAATTGCTGAATTGCTTATCAATCCACGAGTTCATAAATTAGTTTAATTTTATTAAAATTTATTGACGCACTTTACCACTCTGCCTCCCCATTTTTACAATCCGGTAACCTGCCCGTCCTTCATATACACTGTCCTGTAGGCATACCCGGCCACATAGGCATCATGCGTTACTATGACAACCGTTTTGCCCAGCTCTCTATTAATTTTCTTGAGCAGATTCATTATTTGCTCGGTATTTTCCGAGTCCAGATTTCCTGTGGGTTCATCGGCAATAATAATTTCAGGGTCATTGGCCAAAGCCCTGGCTACTGCTACCCTTTGGCGTTCCCCGCCCGAAAGCATATTGGGAAGCGAGTTGTCCCTGTTCCTTAGACCTGCCTGGTTCAACAGGTTGTTTGCCAGGTTTTTGCGCTGGCTCCTTTTAATTTTGGGATTTTCCAGCATAGGCACCTGCACGTTTTCAATTGCCGTTAAGGTCGGCAGCAGATTATGCATTTGAAAAACAAAACCAATTACCAGAGCGCGGTAATTGGATAAATCTCGCATTTTATCCAGTTCAATACCGCCTACTTCAATGAAACCTTCATCGGGTTTATCCAGTCCGGCAATCATATTCAGCAGTGTTGATTTTCCCGATCCCGAAGGTCCCATGATAGCAACAAACTCCCCTTGGTAAATTTCCAGATCTAATCCGCGCAAAGCTTGAATCCTGCCTTGTTCGTAGAATTTTTTTACTCCGTTAAGTTTTATTTGTACAACTTTATTATTCATATCGTAAGGCTTCCGTTGGCTGGAGCTTTGCAGCCCGCAGAGCCGGATAAATAGACCCTATCAGCACCACTCCCAAGGCAATTCCAATAGCCCTGATAAACACCGTTGCACTATAGGTAATCACCAGCCAGGCTTTGCCGAACTCTGTTTGCGATGCGGCATATACCATAAGAACTCCCAAAAATATACCGGTGGCTGCCGACAGCAGTCCTAAAATAACTGATTCACCCATAATCATCAGGACAATGCGCAATCTGGTCCAGCCAAGCGCCCTGAGCACCCCGATTTCCTTGGTCCTTTCAAATACTGACATAATAATGGTGTTCATAACTCCGACTGCACCAATCAGAATAATTAAAAAAGAAAACACCACAAAAATCGCATTGCCGATTTCTGCCTGCTCTGAAAAACCCTCGTATTCCTGGATGTCAAAAACAGAAACTACGCCTGCCACATCATCATCAACCTTTCGGGCCACCTCTTTTATGTCATATCCTTCAGCCACCTTGACATAAACCATATTTACCTGGCCAGTAATCCCCTGTATTTCCTGGGCCAGTTCCAGAGAAGCAATGGCGCCCGAATCCTGGAAAGAAATGCCGGACTCATATATACCACTAACCTTGTACAACTCGCCGTTTAGCTCAAATTCACCTCCGACCTTGACCTCATCTTTTACTGCAGCCACTTTTCCCACCAGCACCTCGTTTTTATCGAAAAAAATCCTACCTTCAATGATAGTGTAACCTGCCAAACTTATGGTTTCTGCTTCCAGACCGCCCACAATAAAAAAGGGGTTGTCTCCCTGTTTGGTAAAAGCCATTATATACGGCACCGCCTGCTCTACGCCTTCTGTCTGCCTGATCTGATCCACCTGTTCTTCTGATAAATAACTAAGTATCAGGTCAGCGGCACCGGCTTTTAATACGGAAAAATCAGTTTTGCCCTTGTTAGAAATAAAGTCACCGAAAATGTTATTGATGCCTTCATTGATAAAACCAAAAGCTACCACCATGGAAATGCTGATGGAAATACCCAGCACAGTGAGGATGGTGCGGATACGGTGGCGCCAGAGGTTTTTTACAATGATGTTGAGGAAAGTCATTTAGAAAAATTAACCAGACTCTAAATATACAGCAATTTCCTTGTTTTTCAAAAGTCTTATAGTATATAATCGGACGCATACTTTTCACTTGACTCTATATGGCAGCAGAAGCAGTTCCTATCTATCTAGATGGAAGCACAATAATACACACTCTCCCTGATACATATGCCGGAATTGCTGCTGATTATCTATTAGAGGGTGTTATGGCAAATAGGTACATTTTGCCTGGTGAGTTTCCTAAAAGGTTGACTATCGGGACAAGTATAACCCAGGGTGAACGCGTTATGCGCTTATTATTTACCGGACAAACTTCAAATGCTTTAGGAACTAACCAAGTAAGAAATCCTTCTTTAAAAAGAAGGTTTGAAATAGTTAATCGGCTCAATATCGATAAAATTAATCTTAGTCCTTATACTATTTATTGTACACTCGAAGCACTTGCCAATAGTATTAAAAGATACAAATATGAATTTGATATTGACACAGATGAGGTTTTGGATCAACTTAGACGAAAGACTGCTTTTCTTTCCCAGTTTTCTGACTATGAAGAAGTCCGCTATGCTGGCATTTCTGCCGATACCGCCTTATCAATACTGGGATTAAAGGAGAGTAAAAAACGTTTTGGAGGAGGAGAAGAAGTAAGAAAGTACGGATTAAATATTGTTGCCAATCGTCTCGAATGGCTGCTTAAACATTCGTTGGATATAACAAGGCCTGATTTGCAATTGCTTGCTCTAACGCGCGTGGTCCTTGCCTGGAGTGATCTGCAATATTTAGCAACAGAGGCAAGTAGTAAACCTTTAGATAAACTTGAATTTTTTGAAAACGTTCGGAAATTTATCTTCGACAGTGCAAATGCACTTTATGCTGCAGAATTATTATTTGATCTTTCACAAGTTGATATATATCTAGAAGCTTCGTCCATCTCCCCTATTTTTAATTTTAAAACAGTGGTCGCGATTATGGACAATCTGTTTCATTCCGAACTAGCTGAAAAGGATTCGACCATGGATCAAATTAGGGCATTAATTTCCCAAAGACTTAGACTCTCAGAAACAAGAGCCTACCAAGGTAAATTTTATGAATTTGATAAAGCAGATATACACTTGATTGGATTTTGTAAAAAATTTGGGATTGAACTTCCTCCAATTTTAAGACGAATAATAGAAATGGCTCCACAAACCAGTACTGAGGTTTAAAATTCTACCCAGAGACCATTCTTACTCTTGACTTCTTTTATAACATCAGGGTATATTTAATTACTTACATTGAGTGAAGCAGGGTGAACTGTTGTTTTACAAGCTTATTGTAAAATAACTTGGAATTCCCTCACAGTGCCGCTACGGTAAAGTCCGAACCTGATGCAAGCCTATTCCCGAGCAGGAGCAATTTCCTTCTGTTTCGGGCATTACTGTACATTATTTTTTAATAACAGTTTATGCCCACAAAAATTCTCAAAAGTCTGCTTGTTGTAGTTCCCTTTATAATAGTTTTAGCCCTTTTTGCGGTAAGAAATCGCATCGACAATCAAACTGTCCAACCGGAAATAAACAATGCAGAAGTGTTAAGTGAAAGTGCTGAAAATTTGGATGACCAGGCGGCACCGGTTACCTTAACCGTGAAACTGGAAAACTCACAGCAGTTAACGTTTTCCAAAGTTATTACCGACTCAATTTCAGCTTCTGCCTGGCTGAAAATGGTTGACCAAGAAAATGAAAATTTACAAATTGCGTTTACGGAATTCAGTTTCGGTGAGT
>DATDWK010000030.1:0-12985 GCA_035289685.1 Candidatus Dojkabacteria bacterium | reverse complement strand
TTCCTCTTTATCCGCTTCCAGATTATTTCCAATACGACTTCTATTATACAGCCTTGCCCCTTGTCTGGCTATAAAAGCTATTGTCTCGCTGCCCCTAAACCGCTACAATTTTAAGCAGCTAAGCAAAATTAATAAGCAATATTAAAATGCCTGCCTCAAAAAGCAATTCGCCCGTAATCTACCTGCTGATCCTTGTGGTGGTTAACCTGTTCGGCCTGGTTCTACAGGAAGCCGATCTGCGCCTTGATTTTGCCCAGCTGAACATTCTGGTGATTTTTTCCTTTCTACTATATGAGGTCTACAAGGGAATTATTGTCAGAAGGGAAAACCGCATCATCAAATACGCCCTGGGTAAATATATCAACGAGGAAATTCTTAAAGAGATTTTGAAAGACCCGGACCGGGTTAAGCTCGGAGGGGAATTAAAACATATGACCGTGATCTTCAGCGATGTCCGGGATTTTTCCGTAATCTCCGAGGATATCAAGCCCGAAGAACTGGTTTCTTTAACCAACGAATACCTGGAGCAGATGTCCGAGGTGATTTTCAAGCACAACGGCACCATTGACAAATTTTTCGGCGATGCCATTGTGGCTTTCTGGAATGCCCCGCTTGCCAATGACCGGCACCAGCTGGATGCCATCCGCTGTGCCCTGGAAATGCAAAGAAAGCTGTACGAATTTAACGCCAAAGTTCCCAAGGAGATGCAGTTCCAGATGGGCATCGGCATTAACACGGGCGAGATGGTTGTGGGCAATGTGGGAAGCCAGCGCAGGTACCAGTATACAGTCCTGGGCGACAGCGTCAACCTGGCCAGCAGGCTGGAAAGCCTGACTAAAAAATACCGTGTTAAGATAATCCTTACAGATCTGGTGCTGCGGGGCATCAAACTGCCCAAAGACATTATCATCAGGCAGCTTGACGAAGTGATTGTCAGGGGAAAAACCGCGCCGGCTAAGATATACCAGCCCATGTACCGCACCCCGGAAACCATTGCTTTAAAGCAGCAGTATGAAAAAGCCCTGCAGTATTACCAGCAGGGTGATTTCCGCAGTGCCGGCAAGATTTTTAGCCAGATAAAAGGCGATTACCCTTCAAAATTATTGAATTCCAGGCTGGAAAGACTGGTGACTAAAAAGGACTGGCAGGGAATCTGGCAGTGGCAGCAAAAATAATCGGAAACTTTCGTTTATATTATTGACTGTAATGTCGCTGGTATTTTAGTGTTAGATATATTTTGTTCCGCGGATTGAATTTTAAGAAAAAAGTTTTGAATCTCTTGCATAATGGGGTAAAATGTAATTGATATGAGCAGGTTAAAAATTATTAACAAGCAAAAGCTGCTGATTTTTGGTGCCATCCTTTTTGTGATGGCGCTGGCATTGACTGCATACACTTTTGCTCAGCAGAATTCCTATAAATATGTGCTTTATAAAGAATCGGGCACAGTTTATTACAAGCAGGAAGGGCAGGAGTACCAAACCTTAAACGATGAAGAAGTGGAACTCAACGGCGTCACTTACATTAAAACCGAAAGCGATAGCATTGCCCATGTGTTATTTCCCAATAACTCGCTCATGTCTGTTGATGAAAATTCCGAAGTCAAGGTTGAGTATACTCCGCAGGATACCACTGTATTCCAGCTGCTCGGCAAGACCTACCACAGGGTAAAAAGGCTGCTGCAGGACCAGAGCTATATCGTAGTCACTAAAAGTGCAGTTGCTGCAGTGCGCGGCACCAAATTCGGAGTAATCTTGGGAGATGACAACACTGCAACAATTCTGGTTACCGAAAGCGAAGTTGACGTAAACAGCATTTTGCACAAGAACGGCATTAATAAAATCGTTACCGGAGGCAAGGTTACCGAGGGTAAAATGGTGGTTTTGCCGAACAATCTTGAAGACGAAAGTGCAGTTACCTTTATTCCTGTTGATATTCCCAAGGAAATCAAACAGACTAAATGGTTCCGCAATAATGTCATTTTTGACTGGGATTATGACGTCAGGCAGGTAAGCACGGCAAGTTTGACCGAATCCCTGGAGGAAATGCAGGACGAGGAAACCCAAAAAAATAAAGACAAAGCAAAAGAGAGTGAACAAGACGCCGAGGGAGATTCAGGAACTTCGCCAATCGATGTAGTTGAAAGCGAGCCTTTTGACCCCAATGTGCTTTTAAATCTAAGCCATCCTCATATATGCAGAGTGACCAATTCACAGGACTTTCTTAATTTCTATTTGCAGGTTACCCATGACACGCAGCGTTACGGCGTATATTATAACACGTTGTATTCGTATCTGGGGCTGTTGCGCTCTTACTGTTCTGACGGTTCTTTAAGCGCCGGCGATAAAACCAGCCTGCAGCTGTTATTAATTCTCTTGCCCAGGGATATCTTTGAAACGGATTACAGAAATACTTTGATTCCGTCTCCGACACCAACACCGATACCTACGCCGGTACCGACAAATACGCCAACACCGACACCTTAAACTTTTTCAGCTCTTTCAATTTCAACAACCTGACAGTTATTGCAGCTATAGCGCCGCTGGCTCCCAATATCGGGACTGATTCTCCTTTAAGGAAAAGATACTGGGTTAAGCCTGCCACTATTCCTCCGGAAATGTAAAATAAAATAAATTTAATCTTTCCAAGAACCGCTTCAACATTGTCTCCAAAAATACCCAAAAACCACATATTAAAAAGTAAATGCATAAATCCTGCATGCAGGAAAATTGAACTGATGAAAGTGGTCAGAGAGGATATTTTTGAAAAGTCTATTAAGGTCGGTACAAGGGCGAATTGGTATATTAATGCCTCCAGGTTATTACTGAAAAATTCGACACCGAAAACAACTATAGTTAGAAGTATTATTCCTATTGTTATTGCAGGAAATTTTCCTGAAGAATCGTTGTCTTTTATCGGAATCACAGTTGTTACTTAAATCAGGTAATGGTGCACCAGACAGGAGTCGAACCTGCAGCCTTAACTTCCGCAAAGTTACGCTCTATCCATTGAGCTACTGGTGCCAAATATCAAGTCTTATTATACTGTATAGAGTATCTGTCGTAAAAGATTTTGTTGGATAAAAATATCCCATAGTATGATATAATTATTTAAATATTAAAGTTATTTTAATAAATTCATGAAAAATTTTTTCCTTAATGGCACACCTGAACAAAACAGGAATTTTATTTTTAGTGCAACAGCCATTCTTGGAAGTTTTTTAGCCTTCACCAGTTTAATCATTGTTACTCATTTTGGGGGGATTGCTACTCCTGGTGTAGAAGCAACTCCGACAGGTACAACTGCAGCTACATCAACGATAACTTTGACACCCACAAGAACTCCTAACCCCACATCGACACCTATGAATACTGCTACTCCAGGATTCTAAAGCGGTTGCCTTAAAAAAACAAATTACGTTAAGTTCAAGTTAAAAGCCGTATCAATTTCGTAATAATCAAAAAATTTCAGGTGCGGACCTTCTTCAATTCAATCGCATCTGCAGGATCTTTGGTGGGGATTCTGGGATTTTCCACAAAATTGATTAGAGGGATGTATTCGCCTTCGGTCAGGGTTTTAATAAAATTGACACCCACTTCGCTGGGGCCCAGGTAGTCGATATACTGCACCAGGTAAGGAATGATTTTTCTCATGTCCCCGGTGCCGTTCAGCAGAATCATCCTGTGAAAATTCGGGTCGGTATCTTTTTCCCTTACTTCAAAATTCATCAAAAGCGCCTTGCTCCTTTTGGTAACCCAAAAAGCATTGATATTTCTCCAGGGGAAAAACAAATTAAAAACATGCATACCTTTATTCATAACTTCGTGCCGGGCATTTTTCGGGGGAATGGTATTGAGTGCATAAGTTACCATTACCAGTGTGATTACCGCAAAAATCAATCCGATATTGTTGGTTAACGCTGCAATTATAATAACAACCATAGAAATTGTCGCTATGGTTACATACCAGCTGCGCTCCTTGGGTTCAAAAACCCGTTCCGGCGCTTCCCAGGTGTAGACGCTTCTGATAGGTTCCTGCTGGGCAACCACTTTGGCCTGAACCTCTTTGGCGCGGGTAATCTGCGCGTCCAGTTCGGCCAGTTCTTTATCCAGTTGTTGTTTTTTCTTAGCGGTATCTGGCATGGAATTTATAATTTGTAGTATATTGTAAAGTTTAGGGGCTGTGATTGCAAGATACTTAAATTCACACAGTAATATAATTATCGCAAATCCGTTTAAGAATAATCGAATATTATCACGATAGATTTAAAATTTATTAACAAACTGCTATGCTCTCAAATATGGAAAAAGATAAAAAAGCAGAACACGAGGAAGTGGAGAATCTCAACAGCAACCTGAAAAAGCTCAACAAGAATTTGAGGATTGCCAACTCCTTCAGGATTTCATTTCTGCGTGGGCTGGTGTGGGGCTTAGGTACTACTATTGGAGCCACAATTGTTGCCATTCTGGTAATTGCGTTTTTGGCGGCTTCTATTAAAACTGTCGAGGACATCCCTTTTCTTAAAGATTTTTTTGAGCAGACACAGATCACTAAAATTATCAACGATTCTTCACAGAATTCGGATACCCAGCCGGAAAAATAACCAGGGAGTTTTGTAATTTTGCATTTCCCTGTCCGGCGTAATTTTTACACAGTTTTCCCTGCAGAATATTTTAATGTATAATAGAACAAGTTATAGAACAAACCATGTACATTCCCTTAGCCGATAAACTGCGTCCTGCGTCACTGGAAGACTTTATAGGCCAGGAGCATTTAATGGGCAAAGACGGTCCAATCCGCAAAATGTTCTCCACAGGCAAAGTATATTCGATGATCCTCTGGGGTCCTCCAGGTTCGGGAAAAACCACGATTGCACGGATGATTGCCAACTATATTCACGCCAAATTTATTGCTTTTTCTGCCGTTACCGGAAACGTTGCCGAAGTCAGAAAAATTATTGCCCAGGCTAAAGAGCTGCAGCAATTCCTGCAGCAGGAAACTGTTCTTTTTGTTGATGAAATCCACAGGTTCAACAAAGCCCAGCAGGATGCTTTTCTTCCTTATGTCGAGGACGGCACCGTCATATTAATCGGAGCCACAACAGAAAATCCCGGTTTTGAAGTCACTGCACCATTAATTTCCCGAACCAAAATCTATAAGTTGGAAAGTTTAAGTGATGAAAATCTTTTAAATATAGCTCACAAAGCAATAAAAGAGTATCAAAAAATCATCTGGGACGAAGAAGCCCTAAATTTTATCGTCAAAATCAGCAATGGTGATGCCAGAGTAGTGCTTAATGCCATTGAAATTGCGGCAGGCATGGGCAGGCATATCAACAAAAAGATTGCCGAAGCTGCACTGCAGAAAAAAGCTATTTACTACGATAAAAAAGGGGACAGCCATTACGATACCATTTCGGCGTTTATCAAAAGCATGCGCGGCAGCGACCCGGATGCTGCCCTGCACTATCTCGCTAGAATGATCAAGGCAGGTGAGGACCCGGTATTTATTGCACGCCGCATGGTGATTTTTGCCAGTGAAGACATCGGTAATGCCAGGCCGACAGCCCTGGTTCTGGCAACATCCTGCATGCAGGCTGTACATATGATCGGCATGCCCGAGGCCACGTTGATTTTAGCCCAGACTGCCAGCTATCTGTCCACCTGCCCCAAGTCCATTGCTTCAACCAGTGCCATTGGCCTAGCCATGAGCGATATTGACGAGGAAAACCTGGACCCGATTCCGCTGCACCTGCGCAACCCCGCAAATAAGGTCATGAAGCAGTTCGGTTACGGCAAGGGCCATGTGAGATACGCCTGGAAAGAGGAGAAAGAAACGGGCAGAAAAATAGATCAGAAATACCTGCCGGAAAATCTGCGCGGCAGAAAATATTATGTACCGGACTGGGAGTAAACAACAGACTATATAATTATTAAAGATCTAATCTTAACTGTGGGGGAATTAATCTGGAAACTTGACCGTTGCTCTTACCATAAACTTGAAGAATCGGAGGCTGTTTATACTTTCCGTAAAATCTTAAGTAGCCAAAACCTAATTCTTCACCTTTCAAGAATCCTACTAATTCTTTTAAAACGATAGCCAAATTTCTTAAATCAATTGGGAATACACGCCTATAATCCGGCTGATCATCAATGTGTTTAAAACTGTTTGAAATATCCTTTGAAAGACCTAGTAAAGATTCGGGGTTCCTTTCAAAAGAACACTTCTTAACTGTCTTGTTATTCCATAAAGTATATGCGGATTAGCTATTTTAAATTCTTGAGTAATTAAATCTATTAAATCAGCATAAAATTCTGGAATTTGCACTGGTTCCAGCGGTTTATCTATAATAATATATCCAGATCCTCCTCCTGACATTAATAAAAAGAAGGGATTCCTCAAGTTATAAAGGCATTCCTGTAATTTAAGTAAAGTGAACTGAGAAAGATTATACTCAATATCAATAAATGGAAAAGCAACAGCTTCTATAATACCAGTAGAATTTACAGTAGGAGATCTTTTATCAAATACACTAGCCAAGGCAAGATTTAATTGGGTTGCAGCAAGAAAATTAGGTTCTCTGCTGTTAATTAGTGTTTGCAGAATTGTTGGTCGGTCATACAAGGCTACTCTTTGTGGGCTTTTTTCACCATGCGGATGACTCAAATATTCAGTGATTACACCGGCTTGCACTCCATGCTTTAACATTAAATAAACTAAGACATCTTGTACCAATATCGAACCCTCACGACTAAGAAACCTGAGTTCTATCGCATAAGATAAATTTTCTAACACTAAGTTACTTGTAGGTTCCAATATAGGTTTATCTTATTAAACCAATTATATCATTAGGGAAAACTAAACTGATTGATTGATGTTTTTAACTATACAAGAAAATTCCAATTACCGAATTGGAAGTAACCTATATTTCGGATTCTTTTACTCTTGGTGCCATTGCTAATATTGCAGGACTCTCATTAGGATCGGCAAGAGAAACTCCTTCATGAAGAGTAACTGTAGTTCGAGTAAGACCAATAGCTGATGTGGGAACTGTTGTTACTATTACTTCATATAGCGGTTGCTTAAAATTAGCGGTTACTTCCCCGCCTTGATAATAGCCAGATTGATAAGCATACAAATCTTTAAGAGATGGTTCAGGTAAAGTTAATTCTATTTGTGCGCATTGGAAAGTAAGTATCCCTGCTTCCAGAAGATCCTCTACTATTAATAAATGTGGAGGATGAACTGCAGATTTACCTCCAGCATCCTGGTATTTTAAAGCAGGTAAGGCAACCAGATCAGTAGGGTAAAACTGGTGTCCAAAAGATGAGTCAACTATTGCAGTAATTCCTCTATATTTGGATTCCAGGGGTTCCCGCGTTAAGGATTGCCAACCTTTTGAATTGGTTGCAGATTCCAATCTTGCTGCTATAGCACTCAATTTTTCGGGTAATTGCCCCTGATACTTTAATCTAACGAGATTCAGCATCCATAATAAGCCGGCCTGGATAAATTTTTTTTTAGAAAAACCAGCAGGAAGTCTTGCCATATCAAATAGAGGAAGAAAATCCAGTGGCTTAAAGTCATCCGTTGAGGTTGCACGGGATAGAGAATCTTCCCAACGCTTTAGATAAATACTAATTTCTTGTTGGCTTGCTAGTGGATCTGTTTCTGCTGCCATGTAATTGATATTAATTTTTGATAATATTATATTATAGGACTTTATTTCCTGAAAATATTTTTTTAGTGTATTGACCGCCCGCAATTTTCGTTATATATTTATAGTGGGTAAAATCCTCAGGCTATTTTTGTAGCAATTTTCGTTGACTTTCTCCAATATTTATGATATATAACATCGTTGGCTCTAGATAAAACATATATATATGTCGTATCTTTTCCTTAAAAGTTAAATAACACTTATTGGAACGCACTATTCAGGTGCGTGTTTTTGTTGCACGGTGCTGTTTTTTGGTAAATTTACCTATCTTACCTTCATAACTCCATAACAAAAACTATGAATAAACCGCAGGTTACTGAACGATTAAATTTAGCGGCAGAAGAAGTCTCCTACCTGCAGCCGAATTTAATCGAAGCCCAGCTGAATTCCTTTCAGGATTTCATCGAATTCGGCATCAGGGAAATATTTGATGAAATCAATCCCATTTCCGATTACACAGGCGACTCCTGGGAACTGCAGTTCGGCGAGCTGGAATGGGGCGAGGAAAATATCGCCATGCGCAATGCCCAGAAGTTGGGACTTTCCCACGACAGACCTCTTTATATTTACGCCAAACTGATTAATAAAAAAACAGGCGAAATCAAGAAACAGAAATTATTTGTAGCAGATATCCCGGTCATGAACAGCCGGGGTTCTTTTGTTGTCAACGGTAATGAAAGAGTTGTGGTGATGCAGATCGTCAGGGCGGAAGGCATGCTTTTTGTGGAAAACAAAGTACCCAACTCCCAGATTCCTTTATTTGCTGTCAAGTTAATGCCTTTGCGCGGCAAGTGGTTTGATTTTGAAGTGAACAAGCACGGCGTCATGCTCATTAAACTTCTGGACAAAAGACCCAAAATTTTATTGACAACATTGGTGCGTGCCCTGGGATATTCCAGCAATGAGGATATTAAAAATATTTTAAAGGATTCAGATACCGGTTCCGTAAGTTACGTAGATGCCACTTTGAAAAAAGATAATACCTCAACTTCGGAGGAAGCCCTGCTGGAAATTTACCGCAAATTAAAGCCCGAAGATTCTTTGAATGTAGAAAATGCCCAGCTGTTTTTGGAAAATATCTTTTTTAACAAGCGCAGATTTTACCTGGGCAAGATCGGCAGATATCAGCTCAATAAAAAGCTCGGCATCAAGGATAAAATTACTCCGGCAGATTACACTCTTAAGCCCTCTGATCTTGTACATATTGTCAGGTCATTAATTAAACTTAATAACGGAACCATAAAGGTAGACGATATTGACAGCCTGGCCAACCGCAGAATCCGCGGCGTAGGTGAGCTGATCGGCGAAAAGTTCCGCGCCGGCATTTTAAGAATGGAAAAAAATATCCGCGACCGTATGAGTACCTACAGCACAGAAGACTTAGTGACTCCCTCATTGATAGTCAACACCAAACCCATTATTGCTGCAATTAATCAGTTTTTTGGCAGCAGCGCGGTTTCCCGCTATATGGATCAGGAAAATATCCTTTCAGAGCTGGAAACCAAAAGAAGAATTACAGCAGGTGGTCCCAAAGGTTTAACAAAAGAAAGGGCCACTTTTAGTGTCAGGGATGTGCACAGCTCCCATTACTCCAAGCTTTGTCCGGTAACCACTCCGGAAGGACCGTCTATCGGAATTGTTTCCCACATGGCTGTATATGCGCGTATTAATGAATACGGTTTTCTGGAAGCACCTTATTACAGGATTTTATCAAATGTTGATTTAACCGCTACCCCTGCTGAAGTTTTGGCAGGCACCATGCTCAGGGAAAATGCCAAAGACGCCAAAGGAAAATTAGTATTAAAAAAGGGTACGCTCTTAACTTCCAATAATATTGCCAGGCTTACTAAGACGCAGATAACGCAGGTGAAAGTTTATCCCAAAGTGGCAGAAGACGTTGTTTACTTTACAGCGGACGAAGAAAACCAGTATAAAATCGGTCCGGCCACAGTAATCCGTGACAAGGAAAATAACCTGAAAAATGAAGCTGTTTTCGTGCGTTTTCAAGGCAATTACATGAAAATTCCCTCCAGCGAGTTGGACTATATTGACATCAATCCCGGACAGATTGCTGGCCTGGGTTTGTCTCTGGTGCCGTTTTCCTTTAATGATGACCCCACTAGAACCTTAATGGCAGCCAATATGCAGAGGCAGGCAGTACCGCTGCTGATGCCGGAGTCTCCCATTGTCGGCACAGGTTACGAAAAAATAGTTGTTGACGCTTCCGGGCGGGGCATTAAGGCTGAGAAAGCCGGTACTGTTACAGAAAGCGACGCCGCCCAGGTAACTATTAAATACGACGGAGATAAAAAGCCCACCTACTTCGAACTGGAAAAATATATCAAAACTAACCAGAACACCTGTTTTTCACAAAGATTACTGGTAAGAGTCGGAGACAGAGTGGAAAAAGACCAGCAGATTATTGACGGACCGTCGATGGAAAACGGCGAGCTGGCTTTGGGAAGGTCCCTGTTGGCAGCCTATATGGTTTATGACGGCTTCAATTATGAAGATGCCATTATTATTTCTGAGAGGCTGGTAAAAGAAGACGTGCTCACCTCTATACATATTAAAGAATACAGCCAGGATATCCGCGAAACCAAACTGGGCGATGAGCAAATAACCCGCGATATTCCCAACGTCGGTGAATACGCCTTGAGAAATCTTGACGAGTCAGGCATAGTGCACATCGGCGCCAGTGTCAACTCCCAGGATATTCTGGTGGGCATAATTGCCCCCAAAGGCGAAACTGAGCTGACAGCTGAAGAAAAGCTGTTAAGGGCTATTTTCGGAGAGTATGCCAGGGATGTGCGGGACAACTCTTTAAGGCTGCCGCATGGCGACCAGGGAATTGTCATCGGAGTACAGCTTCTGGATAAAGCCAAGGGGGATAAATTGAACCCTGGTGTCCTGAAACAGGTGAAAGTCTGGGTTGCCAGAACACAGAAGATTTCCATCGGCGACAAACTGACCGGACTGCACGGAGACAAAGGGGTTATTTCCAAAATTCTTCCCGAAGACCAGATGCCTTATCTGGAAGATGGCACACCTATTGACATTATTTTAACCCCGATGTTTGTAAAAAGAATGAATCTCGGCCATATCCGGGAAATGGAAGTGGGGGCGCAGGCAGAAAAACTCGGCATCAAGGTAGTTGCTCCTCCATTTACCAGACTGGATTTGGATAAACTGCAGAAAATTGCCAAAGATAAAAAAATTACCTTTATTTCTAAATACACCTTATATGACGGGAGAACCGGCCTGCCTTTTAAGCAAAAGGTTCTGGTCGGACCGCGCTACTTTTTAAAGCTGAACCATTTGTCTTCAGACAAAATCCATGCCAGGTCAACCGGGTCGTATACCCTGGTTACCCAGCAGCCTCTGGGCGGTAAGGCACAGTTCGGAGGCCAGAGATTCGGCGAAATGGAAGTCTGGGCTTTAGAAGCACACGCTGCCGTGCACAATCTGCAGGAACTTTTGACTATCAAGTCAGACGACGTGGTAGGACGCGCAGCAGCATACAAGGCCATTATTCAGGGCACGCCTTTTGAGGCACCCAATGTTCCGGAGTCATTTAAGGTTTTGATTGCTGAATTGCGTTCATTAGGATTGAATCTGGAAATGGTGGAGCCTGACGAAGACGAAAAAGACGAATCTGAACTGGTTGAAGGCGTGGTGGGTGAAACCTCCTCACCTGAAGAGTATGTTGATTAATCTTTAAAACAAGCAACTTTCTTTAATTTATTTGGCAGATTTTCAAAATATTATCATAAAATATTATGATTAAAGACTTTAAAGCGCTTAAACTGACAGTAGCTTCTCCCCAGCAGATTTTGAGCTGGTCTTACGGAGAAGTGAAAAAGGCCGAAACCATTAACTACCGCACCCACAGGCCGGAAGTTGACGGCTTAATGGATGAAAAAATTTTCGGTCCTACCAAAAATTTTGAATGTTATTGCGGCAAATACAAAAAAATCAGGTACAAAGGCATTATCTGCGACAAATGCGGCGTGGAAGTCACCCACAAGCGCGTGCGCAGAGAACGCATGGGTCATATCAAGCTGGCAAGCCCGGTAGCCCATGTCTGGTATTTCCACGGAGTTCCCAATAAACTGGCCATCATTTTAGGGATCACCCAGAAAAAACTGGAAACCGTTATCTATTTTGCCAGATATTTGGTCACCAAAGTTGACGACAAAAAAAAGCAGGAAGTCCTGGCTGCCATCAGAAAACAAAAGCAGGACGAAGTGGACGCGGTGCGCAAAGAAATTGCAGGAAAGATAGATGAATTGGAGCAAAATTTTAAGGAACAGGCTGCCAAATTGAAAAAAACTTTAAAAGACAAGAAAAAACTGGATTTTCAACTGGAAAAACTCGGCAATGACGAGAAAAAAGAAGCGGCCAAGGTCAAATCAATTTATACCCAAAAAGAAAACACCATTATTGCCAAATACGAAAACATTGTAAATTTAGTCAGCGATTTGCAGATGTGCTCGACACTTTCCGAGGAAGATCTGAATCTTTTAAAAGAGTATCATGCTGATTTTTTCACTTCTGGTATGGGAGCTGAAGCTATTAAGGAAGTACTTTTGCAGATGGACCAGGAAAAAGAAGTCGCTGCCATGCAGGAAGAAGTAAAAAAGACCAAATCTCTGCCCAAGCAGAGAAAAATCATGCAGAGGCTGCGGGTCATGGAAGGCATGCGCAGAGCCGGCATCAACTCGAGCTGGCTGATTCTGGATGTGCTTCCGGTGATCCCTCCGGATTTGAGGCCAATTATCCAGCTACCTGGAGGCAGATTTGCCACTTCGGATTTGAATGACCTGTACCGCAGGGTAATCAACCGCAACAACCGTTTAAAAAGGCTGATCAACCTCGGCGCCCCTGAAATAATCCTGCGTAATGAAAAGCGTATGGCGCAGGAGGCTGTTGATGCTTTAATTGACAACGAACACAGGCCGGGAAATCCCGTACAAAATTCCCGGGGGTTGCCGTATAAATCTTTATCGGATATGCTGCGGGGCAAGCAGGGCCGCTTCAGACAGAATCTCTTGGGTAAGCGCGTAGATTATTCGGGAAGGGCAGTGATTGTTTCCGGTCCTGATTTAAAAATTAACCAGTGCGGTCTGCCAAAAACCATGGCTTTGGAACTTTTCAAGCCTTTTGTCCTGAGGGAGATTATTGTACTGGGATTGGCACCAAATATTAAAAGCGCCAAATTATTTTTTGAATCAAAAGCTCCTGAAGTCTGGGATATTTTAGAGAGAG
>DATDWK010000029.1:0-3843 GCA_035289685.1 Candidatus Dojkabacteria bacterium | reverse complement strand
CGGAAAAAGCTTTGATTTTATAACTATAGCTTTTTTAAACACAAATCTTGATCGCGTAGATAAATCGGGCCGTCACAGCAACGCCCTTACCCAGGCAGCTCTGGCAAGATTAGCTGTCACGGGCAATATGCTAATCGGGGATACTTCCAAACACCTTCCCAAATTACTTAGGGATATCGCAGAAATTACCGGCGGATCGGACCTGAGATTTACAGCCATGACGCATATGGCACACAGAACACAAGGGGTACTAGCTTCAACACAATATCTTGTATTAGGCTTTCCGCCAAAAAACATGCCTACTGAACAAGAAATTGCTTCAGATATTAAAAGAGCCGGTTTAAGAGAAAGTGTCATGACTTTGGCAGGACGATCTATAACAGAACTTAGCCAGTTGGCTGAAACTAAACTTGTTCTTGCCAGCAGACAGGAAGTAACAGGGTTGCCAAAATATATAGTATGGGCATCAAAAGAGCCTATGAGTACAGCAGCAGCAAAAATTATCCCTGAACCCGGCCAGGAGTTCAGCCCTGATATGGCAGGAATAAAAGCTCAAAAACCTTTCCTGAAAAATGGGCGTTTCCCCGAAGTTTAAAAATTCAAAGCTTTAAGGTCCATGCCCCCGTCAATCTTAAATATCGAACCGCAAATTGCGTCATTCTCCAGAATATTAATTGCCAGCCTGGCTACTTCCTCCGGCTCGATCATCCTATTAATCAATTTATATTTACCCTGTAACTTTATTTCTTCTTCGTTCATATTTCCCCAGGATGGAGTAAGCACATATCCAGGAGCAATGGCATTTACTAAAATTTCCGGTGCCAGCTGTTTGGCCAGGTTTAGAGTGTAGCTGGAAAGCGCAGCTTTTGCAGCAGCATAAGAGACAAGTCCCTTAGGTCCGTAACCCAAAAAACCATAAGTAGAACTTATATTTAAAATCTTACCCAGTTTCATCATTTTTAAAGTTTGTTTTGTACACTCAACTGCAGAAAACAGGTTCTTTTGAAAAACATTCAGCCAGGATTGATGGTCCCACGGATCAATTTTATTATCTTTTCCGCTGCCTACATTGTTAACCAAAATATCAATCCGGGAAACCTTTCCCTTAAGCTGGTCGAACATTTGCACAATACTGTCATTATTTAAAAAGTCCGCCTGAACCGTTAAGCAGTTTAATCCGGCTTTATATGCTGATTTTGCCAGTGCAGTAGCAGCCTTTTTATTTTTATGATAATGTGCAATCAGATTTATGCCTTGATTTATCAAAGCATGCGCAATTGCTTTACCGATGCCTTCGGTGGCTCCGGTAACTAAAGCGGTTTTATTTTTTAATACCATATATGAACATTAAAAAGTATACTCCTCTATACCCTCGTCACCAAAAAGTTCATCATTCCAGAATTTCATATACTCAGGTTTAATTATATATGGTCTTGATTCAATCAATTTTTTGCGCATTGCTGCTGTGGTAATTACTTTTTTCCAAAGCGGATAGTAGCTATAGTGATTTCGGAGAAACCTTGCAGCTTCTATCCAGTTTGTCACTCTAGTGCATACCCCAATGCCCTGCACTGCCTTTCTGTTGCCTAAGTCGTTTTCGTCATACCAAGGAATTGAAAATGCCACACGTGAATTTTGCGCAATATGTTTACTGTGAAGAGTATCAGTTGGACTTACAAAAAATAACTTAAAGTCATTTGTGACAGAATAATAGACATTACATACCCAAGGGGTACTTTCATGATCAACTGTAGCAATAACCATTAATTTGCAAAATTTCAGGAATTTTAATAATTCCGGATGCGGTTTTTTCATTAAAAATCATACCAAAGAATACTTAATAAATTATACTAAAAGACATGTATTCTTGTCAGTAACATTTTTACTGCAGCACACTCCCGCCGTCAACTAAAATTTCTTCCCCGTTGATATAACCGGCTTTATCTGAAGCCAAAAATGCCACCAGATGGGCAACATCTTCGGGCTTGCCTACCCTGCCCAACAGACTTTGCTGGGCTGATTGTTTCCAGAAACTATCATCAGGAAACATCAACCTGGTTATTTCGGTTTCGGTTAATCTAGGGCAAACAGCATTTGCCCTGATTTTGGCTTGAGCCAGTTCCAGGGCGCAGCACTTGGTAAAACGGATAATACCTGCCTTGCTAGGCGCATAAGCACCGACCCCTTCGATCATCTTGCCAACACCCATGCGTGAGGCAATATTGATAATTAATCCAGCACCGGATTTCTTTAAAAATGGATTCGCCAGCTTGGTTACCAGCATAGTCCCCCAAAGGTTGACATCCAGCACCCTTTTCATTTTGGCAAGCTCATATTCTTCCAGTTTACAATCATAATCTGTACCGGCATTATTCACCAATAAATCCAGGCTGTCCGTGATCCTGCCGACCTGCCTGAACAGTTCTTCCATATCAAACTGCGAACTGATATCTCCCTGCACCACCGAGCATTTTTTGCCCAGTTTTCTGATTTCATTTGCAGTCTGTTCTGCTGCTTTATAGTCTTTATGGTAGTGCACAAATACATAGTAGTCATCCCTAGCCAGTTCCAGGGCAATTGCCTTACCAATTCCTTTGCTTGAGCCTGTTACCAATACGTATTTCATAGTAATTTAATTAACTGCGCCGATTTTACATGATGCAGCCTGAAATGTTAAAATGTTGACCGACATGGTGGACAGCCTCAAATACTTAAAATTTCTTACATATGATAGAAAAGCTCGATATTATTAAAAACCTGAATATTTTGGGTCTGGCGAACGAAGAAGCAGAACTCTACCTGCTGCTTACCGCCAGGGATGCTTTTTCCGTTTTGGGACTCAGCAAGGAAAGCCGGATTCCGCGTACAACCGTCTATCGCATCTGCCAAAAACTGGTGGAAAAAAAGTTTGCCGAATGGATTGTCGACGAATACAACTTCAAAAAAGTCCGGGCGGTACGCCCTTCTAAACTCACAAGCCTGATTGTCGAAAGCAAATCCGTGCTGGAAGCAAAAGAAAAATCTTTACAGGATCTGCAGGCTATGATTGCAGATACCCCTGGCAAAATACCCGGCACCCAAGTCAGGTTTTATGAAGGCAAAGAAGGTATGCAGCAGGTAATGTGGAATGCCTTAAGCGCGGAAAAAGAAATCATCGGCTATTCGGTTTATGGCCGCAGAGAAGTTGTGGGTGAAGCATTTAACAGCAAATTCGTTGAGGAATTCCGCCTGAGAAAGCTGCGCGACCGAACCGTAATCAATGAGGAAGGCAGGGAATACTTAAAAAAATATTTTTCCCCGGCCTGGCACCAGCAGAACGCCGGCGACATGCGCTTTCTTCCCAAGAGCCGCTTTTTTATCAAAGGAGATATCACCATCTATAATAACATATATGCGGTATGCTTCTGGCGGGAAGGCGAAGTTGTGGCATTTGAAATAGAGAGTCCGCTGTTTGTGCAAAACCTGAAAAGCATATTTGAAATCCTCTGGGGAATAGCAAAACCCTTGACAGGACTGAAAGTCTCCCAATAAAAAATTTCCGGTGCTGCTTGGTACTTTTACCTGCCGAATAAGCCTTTAATCCAGTCAATAATATAGCGGAACCAGTCGACCAGCGAACGAGCCCTGTCAAAGTTATACGTAGCCTCTTCTGCACGGTCCAAAGCAGATGGCTTCTCTTCCGGTTCCTGGGTAACTACCTGCTTACTTGTCTGCGACATGTAGAAACTCTAAAAAATTAATACGGATATTGTAACGCTAAATTTGCCGTTCGTAAAAAGAACTGAAAATTGCTAAGATATTCCTGCATAAAATTTATTCAATCCGCAATGCTCAAACCCAGTT
>DATDWK010000028.1:0-3443 GCA_035289685.1 Candidatus Dojkabacteria bacterium | reverse complement strand
CAGCCATGGTAAAATCGGGGCTGCAGTTTTAATGAGCAAGGCAACACTTATTGCTGGAGCAGGGCTGGTAACCGCCCATATCCCGGATTGCGGCTATCAGATTTTGCAAACAGCTACTCCGGAAATTATGGTGGAAACCGATGCCGAAAAAAATGTGGTAAGCCATATTCCCGAGTTTGCAAAATATTCTGTGATTGCCCTGGGACCGGGGCTTGGTACCAATTGGCGCACCGCCCATGCAGTAAAGGATGTCATGGCAAACAGTAAAAAGCCGCTGGTGCTTGATGCCGACGCTTTGAATATAATTGCTGAAAATCCTAATTATCTTAAGGATATTCCAAAAGGTGCTATTCTCACCCCGCATCCCAAAGAATTCGCAAGATTATTCGGTAAAAGCGACAATGGTTTTGAAGAGTTGAAATTATTGAAAAGGAAAGCCAGGGAACTACAAATATATATTGTTTTAAAAGGTGCTTACACAAAAATTGCCGATCCTGAAGGTAATTGTTATTTTAACTCGACTGGCAATCCTGGAATGGCCACTGCAGGCAGTGGCGATGTACTTACAGGCATTATAGCCGGACTGATGGCGCAATTGCACGATCCTTTGGCAAGTGCCTTATTGGGGGTTTATCTTCACGGCCTGGCCGGGGATTTTGCCAAACAGAAATTGGGAGAACAGGCTCTTACTGCATCTGATATTATTGCCGATTTGGGAAAAGCATTTTTAACTACGATAAAACCAGCTTAAACGTTCAGCTTCTTATTACTTATTCCCATTTAAATAATTTGACAACTAATAAATAAATTAACAATCCCCAAACTATTAAACTGGCAATTTGAGGCAATACAGATGTTATTGTCAGACCTTCAAATGCGACTTTACGAAAGGCGTCGTTTAAAAAGGTCATAGGCAAAATTCTGGCGACCGGCTGTAAAAATTCCGGAAAAGCCTCTATTGGGAAGAATGCTCCTGATAAGAATAATTGCGGCATCATAATTAAATTGGCAAGTGGTGCTACAGTTTGTTCGTCTTTTCCCAATGAGGAAACCACTAAACCGAATCCCAGGAAAGTGAAAATCCCGACTAAAGAAAGCCCCAGCATATTGAATAAAGTAGTGACTCCATTAATCAAAGTGAAATTGAAAACGAAATGACCGACGCTGATAATTAAAAGAGATTGTAAAATGGCAATTAAAGACTTACTCAATGCTTCACCGATAATCAATACAGAGCGGTTTATAGGTGCTGCAAAGATTCTTTTAATAATCAGCTGTTTGCGCATGGTCACAAATGTTATGGCAATGCCGAACATGGCATTGGATAGCAGGGCAAATGACAGCTGACCTGGTAAGATAAAATCGATACGGGTAAATTTTCTTCCCTCAACAGTAGTTTCATTGAGATCAATAAGTTTTAATGATTCCGGAGTGCTTTGACTATTAATGCTTTGGGCGATACTGGTAAGAATGCTGGAAACTGTTTGTGCTTCCTCCGGTGCAGCAGCTGATTTTTCTATTAAAATGCTTTGTTTGGATAGTTGTCTATTAGGTGCGGGATCCTTTGAATTATCAGTCGGTTCACCAGTGATATTCTTTGGTACAGCTGTACCGTTTTCTGATATTGTAATCACAACCGGAATTTCTCCTTTTTTCAACTTTTCATCAAGGTTGTCATTTGAGAGATTGGTAACTAATTTTACCACCTCAATGTTCTGTAATGCCTCATAAAAGGGACCTTTTTGTAATGATGCTTCACGGACACCAATATCAAAAGTTTGCTTTCCCTGTCCGAGCAATCCAAAAACAGAAATAAAAATAAACGGAAAAAAGAAGCTGAAAAACAGAGATGTGGGATTTCTTAAAGTTGATAAAAAGCTGGCTTTTGCCAGAGCCAGGGCAACTTTAATTTGATTCGGCTGTTTTACATTTTTAATAATTTCCATTAAATCTTATTATATTCATTAAATTGAAATTTAAGTAAAACTTTAGTCCCGCAATTCTTTACCAGTTAAATCTAAAAAAACATCCTCAAGATTTGCTTCTTTTACGGATTTATCTTTTTTAAAGCCTCGCTGTAACAGGGCGTCAATAAGATTGTCCGGTTTATCAATCGCCAGAATATTGCCTTCATCAATAACTGCTACCCGGTCGCAGAGATATTCTGCTTCATCCATAAAATGGGTTGTGATAACTACGGTAGTTCCCTGGTTGCGCACCTCTTTGACAAGTTTCCAGAGATTGCGTCGCGCCTGCGGATCCAGACCGGTTGAAGGCTCATCCAAAAAGATAATTGCTGGTCTGTGTATTAATGTTGTGGCAACGGAAAATCTTTGTTTTTGTCCACCGGAAAGCTCTTTTACCGAAGATTTTGCTTTATCAGCTAGGTTAACTTTTTTTAACATTTCCAAAGGATCAGCGGAAACTCCATAAAGAGCGGCAAACAATTCCAGAATTTCAGTCAATTTTAAATTGGGATAAAATCCTGCAGCTTGCAGCTGTACTCCAATAATTGCTTTTACTTTATCGGGTTCTTTATTAATAGAGTATCCGCCGACTACAACATCCCCGTCGGTTTCCTCCCTTAAGGTTTCAATAATTTCCAGGATAGTTGTTTTACCGGCACCATTCGGGCCTAGCAAGCCAAAAATCTCACCGGAATATACTTTAAAACTAAGATTATTTACCGCAACTAAATCAGCATATTTTTTGGTAAGATTGATTACCTCAATTATGACTTTTTGTTTGGACATGTTAATTTATACAAACTCAATTATTATTATTTATTCCTTTAACACTTGATAGTGAAGCAGTATCTCATCTTGTGTCAACTGACGAGTATCCAGAAGTTTCAATTTCATGTCAAGTTTGTTTTCGCCAAAACCATTAATGCCTTTGGCGAAAATTCGCGGAGCAACTGTAATATAAAGCTCATCAACCAATCCTGCCTGCAGAAACTGATTATTGATTTTGCCGCCGCCGATTAAAGCAGCATTTTTAATGCCTTTTTTTTCGAGATAATTTAGGGCTTGTTTAATTGTTCCTTTAAAGAACTCAATATTTTCAGCTTTTGCAGGTCGAAGAATTTCAGGTTTGGAAGTAAATACCAGACTGAATCTTTTACCAAGAGCGAACGCAGGCATTTTTTTATAGGTATTGCTGCCCATGATCATAGTACCCAACTGCTTGGTTAAAGTCCGAAAAAATACCTTGTCTTCATGCGACCCCCAGGACAAATCATCCTTCTGATCTTTGGCGATAAACCCGTCAAGAGATTGTATTATTATTAAAATTATTTTCATTTTCCTTACTTTTAAAACTAATTTGTTTTTTTCTTACGAATTATGTTATCAGGGTTTTCAAGATTAAACAAAACCTCACTTTTTTTCAGCAGGTAAACATTCTTGATACCGGCATTGATCATAGCATTCCAGCAGGGCTCG
>DATDWK010000027.1:0-2169 GCA_035289685.1 Candidatus Dojkabacteria bacterium | reverse complement strand
GAAAAAACCAAAAGGTTGATTTTAATAATTTAAATTTGCAAAGGAACATTAAAATTCTTCCATTAATTTGCTAAAATGGACTGTTCGTCCTGTTGCCCGGATTTTTTTGCAAGATAGAATTTTTATGTAACTTAAAAAATTATCAAAATGTTCAAACCGGTAAACCCGAAACAGAGCTTCCCAGAAATGGAAGCGGAACTGACCAGGTTCTGGAAAAAAAATAATATTTTTGAGAAATCAGTAAATATCCGCAGCATTAAGGACAGATACGTCTTTTACGACGGCCCGCCCTTTATCACCGGTACTCCGCATTACGGATCACTTTTGCCAAGTATAGCCAAAGATGTGGTACCCAGATACCAGACCATGAAGGGCAAGCGGGTTGAACGCGTCTGGGGCTGGGACTGCCACGGCCTACCCATTGAAACCAAAGTAGAAAAGAATCTGGGCATTAAAAACCGCCGCGATATTGAAAAATTCGGTATTCTCAAATTTATTGAAGAATGTTACAAATACACCAAAGACACTTCTGCAGAAT
The DNA here is from genome assembly GCA_035289685.1 of Candidatus Dojkabacteria bacterium. GTDB lineage: Bacteria > Patescibacteriota > Dojkabacteria > B142 > OLB20 > DATDWK01. The sequence goes on along the minus strand of DATDWK010000027.1, from coordinate 1,631 downwards.
GGAAATGGTATATCGATAAAATCGCACGCTGGGTGGATTTTGACAACAGCTACAAAACTATGGACCAGGATTACATGGAAAGTGTAATCTGGGTATTCAAGCAGCTTATGGATAAGGGCTTGATTTATGAAGGCATGCGTACTTCGCTTTACTGCACTCGCTGCGGCACGCCGATCTCCAACTTCGAGATCGCCATGGATAATTCCTATGCGGACATGGAAGACCCTGCTGTAACAGTAAAATTCCCCGTTACCGAAGCAGGTGAATTTAAAGGGGTAAATATCTTAGCCTGGACTACTACCCCCTGGACTGTGCCGTCAAATAAGGCGCTGGTGGTAGATCCAGAAGAGACATATGTGCTTGCTGAAGTAACAAAAAATGATATTGAACTTGAGAAAGCCTGGTTGATAAAAGAACTCCCGAGGGATTTAGAAAAATTGAAAAAAAGTCACATTACCCAAGCATATCTTACTGAGTATCAGGATGAATCAGGTGAAAAACTTCAGATGGCTCAACCTGCAAGGATCAGAAAAAAAGATATCCATTTTGAGCTTACAGTTAAATATTTCGCAGGAAGTAATGAAGAAACGGGCCAATTAATTGAAAAAACTGAAAAAATCACTGAGGAAAAATTTTTGGAATTAATAAAAAAGGCCAATAAAAAAATTGTCAAGACCAGATACTTTTTCCCTCTGGAAAACGGTTTGACTGCAGAAATTGATGTGTACCAAAATAACCTTAAGGGCTTAAATGTAATAGAAGTTGAATTTTCCAGTCTTAGTAAAGAGAAAAACTTTAAAGAGCCTGCATGGTTTGGAAAAGAAGTCACAGATTCTCAAGGAATTTTTCCGCCTAAAATTGCCGATATGAAACTTGAAGAAGTAAATAAAATAAATAACCAATATACCCAAAAACCACACAATTTTGAGCAGAATGCCATACAGGAAAAAGTAATCCTGGCAAAAAAAAGAATTGCAGAAGTACTGAATAATTTAGATTACAAAGTGGAGAAAGAATTAAAAGGCGACAAACTTCTCGGCTTGAAATACGAGCCTCCGTTTGCCTTTTATCCGGGAGATGACCATGAATACAGAGTATACGAATATCCCGAAATGGTCAATATGGAGGAAGGCACAGGAATTGTGCACTCGGCTCCGGGTTTCGGCGATGTGGATACGGAAATGGGTAAAAAAAATAAAATTAAATTAGCCATGAGCATTGATGGGGAAGGCAAATTTGTAGAACAGGTAACAAGCTACGCAGGCAAATTCTATAAAGATGCTGACCCTTTGATTATTGAAGAACTGAAAAAAAGCGGCAAACTATTTAAAAGCGAACGCATAGTCCACCGGTTTCCTTACTGCTACCGCTGCCAGACTCCGCTAATGCAGAAAGCACAGCCTTCCTGGTTTATAGACATACAAAAACTGAAACCTGACCTGCAGGAAAACAACAAATGGATCAACTGGGTGCCGGACCATTTGCGCGAAGGCCGTTTTAAAAAAGGCATCGAAGTGGCGCCGGACTGGGGTATCTCCCGCTCGCGATTCTGGGCAACACCCATGCCTATATGGCAGAAAGAAGAAAATGGCAAAGTGGTTGAAAGAATAATAATCGGCTCCCGAGATGAA
>DATDWK010000026.1:0-7957 GCA_035289685.1 Candidatus Dojkabacteria bacterium | reverse complement strand
TAATGATATATTAAGCGGTTTGACCGACCGGGAAAAAAAGGTGCTGGAACTGCGCTTTGGTTTAAAGGACGGAGTCTCGCGCACTTTAGAGGAAGTCGGGCATGAATTTAAAGTAACGCGGGAGCGTATCAGGCAGATCGAGGCCAAGGCTTTAAAGCGCCTGAAAAGCGATGAAATTGCACAGGCGTTGAGGGACTATTTGAAGTAATTTTCCAAAAAAATTAAAGATTTTTTATATAGTTTTGCTGTAAGATTATTTATTTAGATAATAATTTATGCTGACCAATTCTGATTTAATAAAATTTGGAAAATTGGTTGAGGGTTTGATTGTCCATAACACCAGCGATTTAAAAGTATGGATTTCCCAAACTTTTGCCTCTAAAAAAGAGTTAAATGAATTAAAAGATCTTGTAATTGGAATCAGGAACGAGTTAGATACTGAACACGTCGTCAGAGGCAATACTATTGAACGGCATACTAAAGAAATCTCTAATATTAAACGTATCTTGAGGCTTTCACCTTAAAGTGCAATAATCTTTCCCCATGGAGTCTCAAGAAAAAAAACAACTGCGCAGCTATTTTCTGGAGTTTCGTAAATTAATAGCCCATAAAAAAACCCGCTCCCAAAAGATTATCAAACAGCTTACAGTTTTGCCGGAATTTAAAAATGCCGCACACATTCTATTATATGACGGCACAGAAAATGAAGTGTCAACAGAAGGACTGATCAAACGCTGTATCGCTAGGAAAAAGCACGTTTATCTGCCGGTTCTTAAAAATATCGGCATTGCAGAGGTCACAGATATCAATACTTTGAGACCCAATAAACTTAAAATTCTGGAACCTGTGGTAAAATCCGCAGGCTTAAAATCTGCATCATTTGTGAAAAGTTTTGATTTAATCGATCTGGCAATTGTCCCGGGACTGGCCTTTGACCGCATGGGTTTCCGTCTGGGACACGGCAGCGGCTTTTACGATAAACTGCTTGAGAAACTGCCCGAAAAAACCAGGCTGATAGGCCTGGCTTTTCAAGAACAGATTGTCAATGTACTGCCGCAGGAACCTCATGACCACAAAATGGACATGATACTTACTGACGAAGGCATCATTGCCCTGGTTAAAGCCAAACCAAACGGTTAATTAACAAACATAGTCAACTGCTCCTCAGTTCCATGCACTACTGGCAACTTCATAGTATAATAATTATAGATGACCAATCGATACTTTAATGAAAGCACTGCTGATCCTAAAAAAATTTTCCTTAAATTTTATTGTTAAAATACTCTGCTGGCAATTTGTTTTAGCAGGATTGTTTCTGAATTCCAGTAAAATAAATTCTTATGCCCAGACACCTACTCCCGTACCCGCGGGTATAACTCTGACCGTAATTGGACTACCGGAAACTGCAAAACTGGCAGGCTTCAATAAAGGTAATATCCCCAACTTTGAAGTTGCCTTTAATTTAGATGAAATTCCGAAAAATGCCCTGATCCTTACAGCCACACTGCACTATCTGCAGACGGGTGTCAGCAACGACTATATTAAAATTATCAACAAGTACTCATCCACTGTAATTGACAGTAAATCTCTGGCCCAGGAAGGCCCGAAGTCCTTCAACAGTCTCATTGATATTGTACAGGACTGGGTTAAGCTGCCCAGCAGCAATCAGGGATTACTCCTGCAAAGCAATAATCTGGGGCTTGGTAATACCGAACATGCAAATGATCTGGTCAATTTTTCCGAAATTAATATGTCAATCTATTATACAATTCCTGATACTTCGGTACCGGTTATCAGCGACGTTCAGATAAAAGATGTCACCAAAAACTCTGCTGCAATTAGTTTCTCTGCTGACGAGCCGGTAACGGGTAAATTAAATTACGGAAAAACGTCTGCCTACAGCAGTTCCCTTGAATTTAACAGCCCGGCAACTTTCCAGCAGGTTATACTTACAGGACTTATAGACGGATTGACCTACCACTTGCAGATCAGCGCCCTTGACAGCGCCGGCAATAAATCAATTTCCCAGGATTTCCAGTTTGTAACCCTGCTTGATAACCAGAATATCCTTGGTGAAAATTTAACAGTAGTCAGCCCCGAACTGTTGAATCCACCAAAAAATTTACTCCTGGAACTGGCAAGCGATTCCGAACAATTTTATGCCAATATTTCCTGGACAGGATCGGAAACTTACAATATTGACGGGTATGTCGTTTACCGGAGCGCTGATAATCGCGACAGCTTCCAGCAGTATAAGATTGTGGAGCGCAGCGTTACCAAACTTGCTGATTTTCAAACCGAACCGGGGTATACATACTTTTACTTTGTCCGGGCATACAAGGGCAACCAGCTTTCGGAAAAATCCAATGAAAGTGCCATTTTTATCCAGGATAAAAATGCCGCAGTCGGGGGAGCATCAGCCTGGGAAAACAGCCAGCCGCAGCAGGTTTTTCTGGTACTGCTGGCTTTTATCGGTTTAATATTGGTTATTTATTACGTGGTTTTTAAAGTAATGGAAAAACTGCTGTCCAGAAAATCAAGCGAAAAGAAAAGGAGTTTAAAAAACGTCCTACGGGACCCGGACTTTTATTTGTAATCAATTCAAAAAAACATCAGGATTTATTTTTTCCTCGGTCTTTTTTAAATAACCGTCCGCTGCTTCGCTATACCAGAGGTTCAGAGACTTACTCAGTTCAGTTTTAGCCTTGTCATAATCACCGGCCTCATAATACCGGATGCCCTGGTTCAGGTAATTGTTGGCATTGGTCAGGGGAATACCTACAAAGTATAAGTAGAGAAAAAATAGCAGAGTGATGACGATGCTCGCCAGAATCATCATTTTTACCTGCTTAGTGAAATATTTTTTAAAAAATTTCATCATAGTTTATTCCGTATTTTTGCAAAAAACTTTAAAAAATATTTCAGAAAATTACCAAAAGACTGCACAAAATTTTCAGGATTCTTTGCAAAATTAATTTTGATTTCCTTTAAATCCATCCATTTTAATTCAGATATTTCATTGCGATCAAAATTCAAATTTTTAATTACCAAGTCTTTTTCTGATAAAAAGATTGCACAGAAATATCTATATCCAGCATCTGTAAATGTCTCCGTGCCTTTTTATAGCATCGCGATGCTTATAACCGATTACTTTATCATTTAGGTCTACTATTGGTATTAAATCTTTAGTCATAATTATGATTGATATACTTCTTCATGTTTATATTCTTAGAAAATTATAGCAAATTAATAGTCATTTATCCCGGAAATATGCTAAAATACTGACAAATCTATCAACCTTAAAATATTTATCCGATTGCAACATGGCAAAAACCAAAAGAACCTACCAGCCCCATAAAGTGAAACGCATCCGCCAGCTGGGATTCAGGGCAAGAATGGCAACCAAGGGCGGGCGCAGGGTTTTAAACTCACGCAGGAGTAAAAAAAGAGCTGCGCTTTCTGTTTCCGACGAAGTCAGGCGGGATAAAAAGAAACGCTTTTCCAGATCAAAATAACAGCATGCTAGCTAAAACCAACCGTTTAAAAGCATCTGCAAAGTTTCAGGAGATTTATCACAGAGGACAGAGATTTTCTTCGCCTTATTTTCTTTTATTTGTTTTACCCCAGACCGGATCTGTAACTGCGTTTGAAAAATCGGCGTCCAATCTAGTGCCTTCTGCTAAGGATTCCCAACAGGTGTTCGGCTTTGTAGCCAGCAGCAAGGTAGGCGGCGCCGTGGCACGCAACCGCAGCAAACGTATATTAAGGCAGGCTATCAGGGATCTGCTGCCGGATTTGCACGGAGTATTTTCCGCAGTAATTGTAGCATCTTCCAGAATGCCCTCTGCCAAATATTGGCAGGTTAAATCAGCGCTGGAACAGGCTTTCCGTAAAGCCGCGCTTTATAACCCGACAAAAACTAAATTAGACTGAATAATCCAGGAAATTGTAAAGAGAGGCTGCAATTTCAGCATTAGTTATTTTATGGACATTACGAGAAATGTATTTCATTAATTGCTTTTCAACTCTAAAGGCAGCATTAGCAAGTATTTCTCTTTTCTCAGATAAATGTGCTGATTTTGGTCGAGATAATTTATATCTTTTGGCTTGTTCCGCAAATCTTTTTCTTAAAGAAAGTATACCCAAAGGCCCAATTCTATGGTCGGCATAAGCGGCTAGTTTAAGCTCCCAGTTATGGGAAAGAGATATGTTATCAAAATTACTAAATTCTTTATTTTTTACAATAAAGAGTGCCTTCTCATCTAAACCAATTTCTTGACAAATCTCAATGGTTGCCTGGTGTTCGTCTGAGCCATATTTTTCAAGCATTTTTGCCTTTACTCTTTTCCAGTAAGCTAAATTTTTTGCTTCATCACCTAAAAAATGTACTTGATTGACTAAATCAAATTTCAAGAGATTGCCCATATCATGAAATAAGCAAGCTTTTATTAAAGTTTTCCTGTCAATTTCATCTCCTGTCCAAGCATTAATAAGAATATTAGTTAAGGAAGTTACCCTTAACATATGTGTTTGAAGATTGGGGGGAATTTTATAATCAAGATAGATCTGTTTAATTTTCACTTTTATTATCGATCTAAGTTAGATTACCAGGACAAATGCGAAAATGCCTTGTTGGCTTCGGCCATTTTGTGGGTATCTTCTTTTTTCCTGTAGGCCGTGCCTTCTTTTTTGGTTGCCAGGAATAATTCGTTGGCCAAACTGTGAGAGTAAGTTTTAACACCGCGGCTGTCTTTGGCAGCTGTTATCAGCCAGCGCAGTGCTAATGACTGTTGTCTGTCTTCGGAAACCGGTACCGGCACTTGATAATTGGCTCCACCGACCCGGCGGGAGCGCACTTCGACTTTGGGTTTCAGATTTTCAATGGCTTTTTCAAAAGCCTCCAACGGCTTCAGCTTTAATTGCTTTGCCAGCTCGTCCATGGCGCCATAAACGATTTTTTCGGCTACCATGCGTTTGCCGTCTTTCATCACATAATTAATCAGCCTTTGCACTAGCAGATTCTTATACATGCTGTCAGGTTTGCCTGGTATTTGCTTGGCTCTTTTTCCGCGCATTTCTTTAAATTAAATAATAAATAAGTATTTTTTGAATAAATTAAGCAGCCCTTACTTTCGGCCTTTTGGCGCCATAAAGCGAGCGGCCCTGCTTTCTGTTTTCAACTCCGGCGGTATCGTATTTACCGCGCACTACCTCGTATTTTACTCCGGGAAGATCCGGAGTTCTGCCTGCTTTGACCAGAACCACAGAGTGCTCCTGCAGGTTATGGCCTTCACCCGGAATATATGCAAGAACTTCCTGCTTGTTTGATAAACGCACCTTGGCGACTTTGCGCAGAGCAGAGTTGGGTTTTTTGGGTGTTCTGGTGAACACGGCAATGCATACGCCCCGCCTAAACGGGTTATTCGCTTTGGCAAATTTATTTTTCAAGCTGTTGTAATTAAACTGCAGCTGCTTGTATTTGGTTGTTTCGTTAAAGATGATTCCTTTGTATCGTATGGTGCCTCTTTTTTTAGCACGACCCTTACGAATCAACTGTGATATTCTGGGCATAGTTAAAAACTGTTAGCTTATTTAAAATGAACTTAAAATAAATTTGGAAAACTGTAAATCCAAATTAGCGCAACTCTTCTCCAAGCGGCACTGTGCGACCTATTATAACATTTTCCTTTAATCCCCTCAAATAATCGTACTTGCCGTTAAGGGCTGCCTCGCTTAAAACTCTTACCTGCTGCTCAAATGAAGAAGCAGATAAAAAGCTTTCGGTTTTAATAGCGGCTAGAGTTATCCCCAGCAGCTGCCTTATTGATTTGGCAGGTTCTTTGCCTACGACTTTTAATTTGGCATTTTCTTCAAGAAATTCAATATGATCTACCATTGAGCCCACCAAGTAAGTAGACTCGCCTGCACCGGTGATCTTGCAATACCTGGACATCTGTCTGATAATTACCTCCACATGTTTATCATCAATGCTGATACCCTGAATACCGTAGGTTTCCTGAATATTGTCGATTAGATACAGCTGGGCTTTGGTCAGGTCAGCCACATCCATCAATTCCTTGGGATCAACGGAACCTATGGACAACGGAGTACCTTTAATCACCTTGTTACCGTCCTCAACAACTACAATATCCTTGGCTGTCAAAGGATAATCTTCCTCGAGCTTATGGCTTGAAGTAAGCACCAGCTTTTTCTTGTCGATTTTCAGGCTGCCCGGAAAAATCGCTTTTATAACCTCGCCCTCTTTATTTTTATAAAGCGGTGTATCTTTTTCAACTTTCCCTCCTTTTTTGGTAATAAGTTCATCGCCTTTTTCCAAAATATATATTTTTTCAAGTTTTTTTCTGCTGATGATTTTTATTGCAGAAGGTTTTTTATCTGCGTCAATAACTATTTTTACTGTACCGTCAATACCGGCAATAATTGCCCTAGCCTTGGGGGTTCTGGCTTCAAATAACTCTTCCACCCTGGGCAGACCCTGGGTGATATCAGTACCGGCCCTTCCTGCCAAGTGCTTGGTATTTAAAGTCAGCTGCGTGGCTGCCTCTCCCATGGACTGGGCAGCAATTACTCCTACAGCCAGGCCCTTCTCAACCAATTTTTTGGTGCCCAGGTTGTAGCCGTAGCATTTTTGGCATACTCCAAAGTGCAACTTGCATTTGAGTACAGAACGCACCAAAACTTCTGCAACTCCGCTCTCGACAATTTTCCTTGCTAGGTCCGGGGTAATTTCACTATCCTGTTTGGCAAATACTTCTCCGGTTTTCGGATCAGTTGCTGCTGTTATGGTGAATCTACCGGTGATCCTTTCTTCAAAGGAAATCCTGCGCTCGCTGCCGCGTTTGACTACAATGCCTTCGCCAGCTCCGCAATCATACTCGCGTATAATGACATCCTGGGCAACGTCAACCAGCCTACGTGTCAGATATCCGGATTCGGCTGTTTTTAATGCAGTATCGGCAAGACCTTTGCGCGTACCGCGTGCTGCCACAAAATATTCCAGCGGTGATAAACCTTCTTTGTAATTGGAACGCAGCGGTAAAGGAACAATATGCCCCAGAGGATCCAGAATTAATCCCCGGATCCCAGAAATCTGCCTCAAAGGATTCTGCACCGGGACTGCTCCTGATTCCTGCAGTACTACAAGGTTATTTCCGCTTTGGGCCAGATAAGTATTCCAGGTGTCTTCGGCAACTTTTTCAATTAAGTCCATCCAGATCTTTTCCATTAACTTCCGGCGTTCTTCTTCTGTCAGCAGACCGTTGTAATAATCATCGGTAAGCTGGTCTTCCTTTTCTTCAATATTTTTAAGCATTTCATCCTTTTTGGGACTGACTACAAAATCATCCATGCCTACATTGAGTGCGGAAATGGTGGCATATTTAAAACCCAGGTTTTCTACGTTGTTTAAAAAGTCCGAGGCTTCCACTGATCCGTACTCCTGGAGAATTTTTGCAGACAGCTTGGCCACATCTCCTTTATTCAGCTGTTTATTGATAAAGCTGAATCCCTTGGGCAAGGCTTCATTGAAAATCATTCTGCCCACCGTGGTCTCCAGCAATCTGCCCTCATACAGCACCTTGATTTTATCCCGCAATTCCAGTTCGTTAAGGTCAAATCTCCTCAAGGCATCCTCTTTCGAAGCAAAAAATTTGACCTGCCTGGTATCTTCCATACCGGTCAGGTAGTAAACACCCAGAGCCATATCTTTTTCGACATTGATTACGGGATTGCCGTCTGCCATTAATAAGACATTAGAAGTCGGGAACATTTTGGCTTTTGCTTCCTCAACAGCTTTTTCAGAAAGGGGTACATGCACGGCCATCTGGTCTCCGTCAAAGTCGGCGTTAAAACCCTTGCAGACCATAGGGTGCAGCCTGATGGCATTGCCTTCAACCAGCACCGGATAAAATGCCTGAATACCCTGCTTGTGCAAAGT
>DATDWK010000025.1:0-5782 GCA_035289685.1 Candidatus Dojkabacteria bacterium | reverse complement strand
AAAAATAACTGGAAATACGGTATGCGCATCAGTGGTGAATATTATACCGGCAATGAACTAGCTACCCTGGCTAAATTTGTCCTGGCAAGAAATTCCTGGAGGCACTGGCATAAGGAAAAATCAGCCTGGCTGGATCAGGATATCAATGAAATTTCCAGGAAGTACGGGTATGATGCCGGAATTTTTTCCCAGATGATGCACTACGATATTTGCCCGGATATCAGTTGCATTGCAGATAAAAAAATAAGAAAAGAGGTTTTCAGACGGGAAAGAGAATTGGTGGTGAATTTTTAAATGATCCGCTTATAGCTTATTTGTCTAATTTATTTTGATACCAGGCCATTAAATTTGCCGCAATTATTGCGAGAAATCCCAGAGCAGACATAAACGGAATAGTAATAAATCCCAGGTACTCAATTTGAATTTCGCTGCAGGAAATTCCGATCCCGCAAAAAACGTCAGGAAACAGAGCTGTTTTTTGGATAATATAATGATAAACAGCAAACAAAAGTCCTGGGAACGCCAATGAGAGCAGATAACGGTAAGCGTATTTATCTTTGAAAATGAATGCCAGCAGGCTGACCGGTGCAACCGGATACATAAAAATCCTTTGATACCAGCAGAGATTGCATGCCGGCAGTTGTTGCACTTCACTGTAATATAAGCTGATAACTACAGCCGAAAATGCAATTAAATAGGAAATCAGCAGATAATTACGGGTGATGCCCTTTAGATTTATTTTAAAAATATTTTTCAGGTTTTTGACAAATCTCATAAAGTCACATTCAGAATTAGTTATAGCAGCAATTTTATCTGCACATTATAGCATTTCACAAATATTTTATTTTTGTAAAATATTCCGAGTTTATTTAAAATAATTAAGTGATAAGTTTTATTTTTTTAATGAATTTGTTAAAGGATTGGGAAAGCTTAATGGTAACTTCTTTTTTTGTTGTTTTATCGGTCGTTCTGGCAAGTATGTTTATCATGATGGACAGCATTTTTAACCAGAGTAAGGTTATGGGGCTTGTCGATACTAATGTAAATGTTGTCAGTGTCTGCGGAGATAATGTTAAACAGGGTACAGAGGAATGCGACGGTAGTGATTTTGGTGGCAGTTCCTGCACCTCTCTTGGCTATATTTCAGGCACCTTAAGTTGCAATGCCAACTGTACGAATAACACTAGCCAGTGCAGCACCGGCAGTAGTTCCTGCGGTAACGGTTTCCTTAATTCCGGGGAAGAATGCGATGGCAGCAACCTTAATAATGCAACTTGTGAAAGCCTGGGATATGCCAGCGGTCCCCTGGCTTGTTATAACAACTGTACTTTCGATAAATCCGAATGTATTGCACCTCCGCAGGTGACTCCGACTTTTACTCCGACACCGGATCCGTTTCAGACAGGCACCCTTGTACCAACATTATTGATATCTGCAACCCCGACTGAGAGTACCGAAGATACTCCGTCGACCCCTACAACCGGCATAGACCTCGGTATTTTAATTGGTAGTGTCTTTGATTTTTTTAAAGCTAAAATTGATGATTTAAGTTCCCAGGGTTCACTAAATCTGATTTTAATTTGTACTTTCAGTTCCACTCCTTTTCTAGTTTCGCTGCTCTATCTTATTAGAAAAAAGAAATTAAAGATTTAAATTTATTTTAATTTTTTATTAAATACTTTCATTTTTAAGAAAAAAATCCTTATTTTATCGTTTTTATTAATTCTGGCCGGTTGTACCCAGATACCCGCAGCAAATAATAATAATGGTAATCCGGATACCTCCAACCAGTCTCAAATTGATGAAAACGGCAATCAGGATGTCGTAGAGTATGCTTTGAATCTTAACAATTTTAGTTTTTCCCCCAATTTAATTGCAGGAGAACCTGGTGAAACTATAAAAATCAAAGTAACAAGTAAAAACGGTGATCATGATTTTGTGATAGACGAATTGGGTGTCAGAAGCAGTATTCTGGCTTCGGGAGAAGAGCAGGTTTTGGTAGTTACCATACCTGCAAATGCAGTATCCGGTACTACTTACGAGTTTTACTGCAGTATCAGCAACCATAGAGCAATGGGTATGGTAGGCACTTTGCGTGTACAATAGCTGGAAATTTTTTGGATAATATTTTCAGTTGCCGCAACTCTCGCTGCGCGCTTCTGCTTTGCGCATTTCTTCTATATCTGGTACTTGTGTAAGTTTTTGTGTTATTTCAGTAATTTCTCCGTAGTAAATCAAGATACGGTCGTACGGCTGGATTTTTCTTTCCAGAATATTTTCTGCAGGTATTCCGTTTACATTAGCCATAATATTTTGAGGAAGATCATACCTTATATTAAAGAACAAATCACCCCAGGTAGCATTTTTTCTGTGCACATGAACAATATTACCAATATTATCATGCAAATGAGCTTTTTCCAGCTGGGGATCTTCTGCTACATGTTCTAAATCTTCAGAACACCTGGAGATATGCATATATTTGAATTCACTGAAATCTTTAAGATTATTATTTTCATATACAAGAAATGCCGCGTGGAAGTGCACTTCTTCTGAATCTGTAATTGATTGAACGGATTTATAGATAATTATGGCAATTATTACAGATGTAATTAAAATAAATATTGCTGAAAACGCAAGCAATTTAGTCTTTTTCATATTTTAATTTTGAAAAATGCCATTTATAGTGTAAACTTTATATTTAAACATTTAAAGATAATTTTACAATGAGCAAAACAACGAAACAGGCATATGAATTTAAAAGTGCGGCTAATGACCTGGGTTTATTAACGCCTTTAATTATACCTTTTTCAATTCTTCTAGGGGCGTTAATTATCTCTTTATCTGTATATTTTTCTTTCCGCGGTGCAAATTTTAATTTTAATGTTGCTGGAAAATCTACTGCAGGTGCTACGACTACCGGTGACACGGCCGGTGCAGCTCAAGAAACAAATCCTGCAGCTCAAACAACAATTGATGATGATCCCTATCTTGGCAATAAAGATACAGCCAAAGTAGCCATTGTGGAATTCAGCGACTATGAATGTCCTTTCTGTAAAAGACATTTTCAGGAAACTTACCGCAAATTGCTGGATAATTATGTGGCAACTGGTAAAGCCATACTGGTTTTCCGGGATTTTCCCCTGAGTTTCCATAATCCCCTGGCAACAAAAGAGGCATTGGCTGCGGAATGTGTACAGGAGTTGGGCGATAATGCCAAGTATTTTGCGTTTCACGATCTTGTTTATTCAACTACCAACTCTAACGGAAATGGTCTTGAGGAAACAAAGCTTTATGAGTTTGCAAAACAAGTGGGGGTAGACACTAATAATTTTACCCAATGCTACCAACAGGAAAAGTTTAAAGACGAAATTGCCAAAGATATTGCTGATGGGACTGCGGCGGGAATTAATGGTACACCCGGATTTGTTATCGGTTTATTGAGTTCTGACGGTTCAGTTGACGGTGTAAATGTTGCCGGAGCATTACCTTATGAAAATTTTGTACAGGTAATGGAGGAGCAACTGGCAAGATAATATGGATGAATTATCGTTAATTACAGCTTTTGGTGCGGGTTTGATTACTTTTTTTGCCCCATGCACATTTGTTACCCTGCCTATTTTTCTTAGTTACCTATCTTTAAGTATTTCCGGCAAGAATCTAAACGTTCAGGCAAAAACAGGCAATAGTCTGCAAGATACTGCACAGATTACAGTCTGGCAGACTTTCGCCGGAGCGATATTATATGTAGGCGGTTTTTTAATTGTTTTTACCTTGCTGGGAGTAACTGCCAGCGAATTCGGCAGGTCTTTATTTCAAAACAAAGAAGTTTTTACCAAAATTGGTGCCTTATTGGTTATTTTCTTTGGAATTTTCATTTTGTTCGGGGAAAAAGTGGCTAAACTGCAGTTTCTTTACCAGGAAAAAAAATTCAGGATTGATAGTAGGCGATTTAAAAACAGTTTATTTCTGCCGGTTATCATCGGCATTACCTCGGCATTTGCCTGGACACCTTGCATCGGACCTATACTCGGAGGAATTCTTTTTTTGGCGGCAAGCACACAAACGGCTTTGCAGGGCGGAATTCTTTTATTTTTATACGGTCTGGGCATTAATCTGCCGTTTTTATTATTGGCGATTATTGCCGCCAGGTCTGCAGGATTTGTACAAAAATTTTCAAGTATTGCGGCAAAATTGCAAAAAATGGCTGCTGTGATTATGATTATTTTAGGGATAATTCTTTTTACAGGCTGGTATAGCGAAATTTTCGGGCAGGTATATCAGATCTTTATAAAATTAGGGTACAGACCGAATTAAATAATTATAATTAATAAATTGATTTAGATGGGAAGCAGCAGATCAGCAAAAGTCCTGCGGAATTTATTATGTTTATTGTTTTTCCTGAGTATTTTTGGCGGTTTCAGTTTTACAAACGCACAGGAAACAGCTCCGTCTAAAGAACCGTTTGATACTGTTGCACCGACTTTTACTGCAATTGAAGAGGAAGATATTTACTTAATTGGTGAAGTAGAGGAGGTTTTAGAGGAAGGAGTAAACCAGATACTGGATACAAGTTATCCTTACCAAATCCTGAAGGTTAAAATTTATACAGTCACAGGCTCGGAAATTATTGAAATTACCAATGAAATCCAGCCGGGAGGTGACGAATCCCAGCGCGTAGTCAAAGGCGACCGGGTTATTATTACTAAAATAGTAGATTATCAGGGACAGGTACAGTATTTTATCTCGGACCGCTATCGGTTTCCCTCAATTGTACTGCTCTTTCTGGCGTTTTTCCTGATTACGGTTGCCATTTCCAAATTTAAAGGATTCAGCTCGATTCTGGGATTAATTTTCAGCATAGTAGTTTTGGCAAAATATGTAGTGCCTGGAATCATCAGCGGTCAGGATCCCTTTTTAACCTGTATCATCGGGGCGCTGCTCATTACCCCGATTTCAATTTATCTGGCGCACGGATTTAACAAAAGAACCTCACTTGCCCTTGCCAGCACATTAATCAGTATATTTATCTCGGCAGTGCTGGCAGTTGTTTTTGTGGATATTGCCAAATTATTCGGAACCGGTTCCGAAGATGCTTATTTTTTGAAAATCGGTCTCCTGGCAAATATTAATTTAAAAGGGCTGCTCCTGGGTGGCATCATTTTTGGAGCTGTTGGAGTTTTGGATGATGTGACTACAGCACAGACTGCTGCTGTGGATGAAATCAGCAAGGCTAATAAAAAACTGGGTTTTAAGGATCTTTTTTCCAAGGGTATTTCTGTGGGCAAGGAGCACATTTCATCTCTGGTAAATACTCTGGTATTGGCTTATGTAGGCTCATCCTTTCCTTTATTACTGCTGTTTTCTTTGAATAATGACGTACCGGTCTGGGTTAAATACAACAGCGAATTTATAGTTGAAGAAGTAGTGCGTACCTTAATTGGCAGCACCACTTTGGTTTTAGCAGTTCCCATAGCAACTTTTATTGCTGCTTATTTTATCAGCAGGAAGTCTAAGAATCCTGTTCCTTAACCAGCATTTGTACTCTAACCTGGGTGATTATTGCTATTAAAGCGACAACTCCGACCAGTACCAGCAGAACAGAATATTCCGGAATGGTTACCACCAGCGGGAAAAAACCCAGGAATAAAACTATAATGGGTATTCCTGTTTTGGCAGCAAATTTAAAATTGGTGACTTTACCCAAGAAGTAGAGCAGTAAACCACCTACAACAACTAGGGCAATAGCAAAGGCAACGTACAAGGGCATGGAATACTCCTGGAC
>DATDWK010000024.1:0-3028 GCA_035289685.1 Candidatus Dojkabacteria bacterium | reverse complement strand
CTTTTTCAACCGCCTCTTCCGGCGAGATTAATATTGCTGACGGTTGAGGCGAGGAGCTCAGTTCCTTTGATGAATTATTTATAGCCGGTAAAGTTTCGTTGTTTTTTAGGGTGTTTTTGCTTTTGAGAAAAACCAAACCAGTTACCGCCAGAATTAATACTGCTGCCAGGATTATTAGCTCTAATAAAGCTAATCCTTTTTTCATCTCTTTTCTATTATATAAGAAATATTGTCACAATAAGGAATCCGCATAAAATTGCCAGTATTGCCCAAGTCAGAAACTTTTGAAGACCGGTTTGCCTAATTTTGTGTTTGTTGGCGTAATTTACAGACTCTTGTGATAACGGAAATTTAGAAAGCAGGTTTGGGTCTTTATTAACAATAACAAGCCCAATAACGTTATTTACTAAAACCGTCAGCGCGGTTGTGATGACAGCAGGCGAAACAAGCGATTGGCCGATTGCGTTGCTGATTGAAATTGCCGATGCGAAGAAAAGAAAAGTTGCAAAAATGTTGGCAATTGCCGCCAGAAGATCGTATTTATAATTTTTTAACTGCAAAAGGATTAACTGACCGAAAGTTACGGCAATAAAAAGCCAGAGAAAGACACTTTTAAAATCAGAGGATAGGGCAAATGCGTTTCTGCCGCCCGGATTTTGCGTTTCCCAGTTCAAAAATGCCAAGGCAATAATTATGGCAAGGGATATCTGAAAAACATAGCGCAGTTTTTGTTTGGTTTCTGCTTCCTGTTTGGAAGCTAAAGAAAGAATAATCGGGGAAATTAGGACTGTAACGGGCAATATTAAAAGGGCAAAGGAGCCTGTCATCAGTCGGTAAATTTAAAGGAGCCGATGGAAGCTTTTAATACACCGACTCTTTTGCCCCAGGCAGAGTCCAGTGCGTGCCCCGAAGCCTGTACGAGGTAATTATTTTTAATCGTGTAGTAGAGTATGACATGTTCAACGGTATACTCAGTTTCAGCAGTGAATTCGTAAAATCTACCGTCTTGATTAGCGAAGGACGTTTCACCTTTGCTGATAACCTGATGGAATTTTGCCCGTGACTGCACATACTCTATAATTCCTTTCTCGGCATCCAAAAGCGTTGAGCCAGCCGGAACTTCTTCAAGATTAATCTGTATGTTTGCAGGCTGAGTATAAACAAGGGGCGGTTCGGCGTCCTCTTTATCTTTGTCCGGAGAGAAAAATGCAGCTTTGCTGGCGCCAAAGTTTTCCTGAGTCCAGCCGCTTGGAGGGTTAATGGCAAATCTCGGTTGCTGATTTTGCCCAGCCGAAGGCTTCTCGGGTTCGTAATTGTATTGAACGGGAGCAAGTTGGGGTGTAGGTTCCGGCGAGGGCGATTCAAGCTCAACAGGATTTTTCAACTGCTGGGAAATCTTCTTCTCGTCAAGGGCGGCCTTACCGCTTTGGCCTTTTTTTATAAATTGCTTTCTGACAATATACGTTCCGCCGGCTCCGGCAATAACGATTCCGGCGATAATTAAGATAATGAGAGGGATAAAACCGGGCAGCAGCTTTCTCATTTCGTGGCTCTACTTATAGGATAGGACTATTTAAAGTTTTGTGTCAATTTAATCATCATCTTCGAGCTTGACACTGCATATTTATAGGTTTTTAATTTAATTAGGTTTCTGTCCGAAAGAAGGAACTAAGTGATAGAAATCCAGCGAAATGGCAATAGGCCTTACAGTGCTTGGGAAAATCCTTTTGAAGAAGGGGAAATTTCGTCTCCGAGACTAGATACTTTCAGATCATTACGGGAATACGTCAGTGTGTTGTTTTGGGAAAGTCCCAATTCAATCAAAGACGGAATTGAAGTTGTAACAGATTACTATAAAGCAGGTTTGGAGGGTACGGATTTACTCTTTAATCCAATTTATAGGGAGGATAATCTGCCAAGCGGTGATGGTTCGGATATAACACTTGTTCCAGGTTTCATGGGAAATGAACTTGCATATCTTCTCCCCAGAGAAAACTTAAGAAGAACTGGCTGGGCTGCGAATGTTTATTCTCCTAGATATGGACTTCATGTGGGTCCAACTGAAACTGAAGTTGATCCCTTAATTAAACATTTGCAGGACACCAGAAGGTTATCTGGAAGAAAAGGTCATGTCATTGCCCACAGCAAGGGTGGGCACGTGGCGCTTTTAGCTGCTATCACCAGAACCGAAGAATTTACGGATTGCGTGGATCAGCTTATTTTAGTGGGATCACCAATTCCTGAAAAAGTTAATATGCAGGTTGGAACCGCTTACCTTTTAGCGCAGTTAGCGTTAAAAGGGAATGATTTTAGGCTAACGGCTTTTGCCGAGGATGAGAACTCACTCGCAAGGCTAAATAATGTGAGGCTTACAACCTTAAAAATTAAAAACGATCCGATTATAGAAGGATTGCATCTTGGATCTGAAGCTGAAATTTTTGAAGTTGCAAGTTCCCATACCGGAGCAATCCAAAATCGGAATAATCTGTATTTTATGGTGCACAGGCTGGCTAGACCACTTCGTTCAGGTCATCAACTTCAAGAGAAATTCGTCCCATTTCCTAAAGCAGCATGAGTATTGAGAAACTGCCAGCATACATATTAGAAGGAAAGACAATGAGACGTGCAACGGTTACCCCATTCGGTGATGAAGTAATAGGTCATGTCATTTACATTGATAGAAAGCCTCCTGATCCTCTAGTCCCGTATCACCCTAACTACCCAATTTTTTCTCCGCAAGAAGGAGGGAGTTTAATGGGCGACACGGCTCGGGAAATTGGTTGGTTAGGAGGCACTAATAGGGAGGATTTGATTGCTGGATATGATGTCACTCATCCGACTAAGTATCCAATAACGCCGTCAGCCCTAAGGGGTCAGACTTCCGCAGTCAGCAAAAATTAATTCAATACAGTTTTCTTGAACGACCTCTTGTGTTAATTTAGTAGCATGGCAGATGTTGCACAACTCGAGAAACGGGCAAAACTTGTCCGCTATTATATTTTGAGGATGACGACAGAGGCGGGTTCCG
>DATDWK010000023.1:0-3360 GCA_035289685.1 Candidatus Dojkabacteria bacterium | reverse complement strand
CGTATTGTGGTAATTTAATTTAGCCTGTAAGCAAAATACGTTTTCAGAAACCTGTTGGAAAGCCGTGTATGCTTTTTTTAACTGTAGCGGATCAGGAATATCTTCCGCATCATATATTACTAAGTATTCTCCCCGGGCATGGGCTAAACCGAAATTGCAGGCTTTTGGTTTGGTTTTTGGTTGCGAATCGGGAACAATCAATACCCGTACGTAAAACGGCATTTGAATCTGGCTGACTTTCTCAATAGATTCTTTGTCATCAGCCTCAAGCAGTAAAATCACATCGAGTTTGTCTTTGGGCCAGTCCAGTTTGTCAATTGCTGACAAAAAGTGCGGTAATACATTTGCTTCTTTGTACAAAGGACATAAAATTGAATAAACAGGTAAATGCTCATTTTGAATTAAACCGAGCTTTTCCCGGTCAAACGTAATTTCAGCAGGGGAGTGCAGGGTTTTAAAAATCAAAAACATGTTAAAAAGCAAGTCAAGGAAATAAATTATGCTGATTATTGCTGTAATTATGATTGCCGTAGTCAGTGTATTTATGAATAATCCCAAAGAAACGACAGTTAAAATCCCTAAAATTGTTGTTTTTTGCCATATGCTTAAGCCTTTTATTGCGCTTTGCTGATGCGGCAGGGTTGTATGGGTGATGTACTTTTTCCGCTTATAGCCGATTCCCGCTCCAAGCATCGAGTTTGCCTGTTTAGCTGGTATATGCTGCGGTTCAAATTTCTTGATTTTTATGGTTAAAGCATTTATTCCGATTTCAAATGAAGCAGAAATTGTATTTATTTTAGATTTGCCGTTTTTTCTCCTGTAAAAATTTATATCCTGATTACAAATAGTAAATCCCGCTTCTTTTGCTCTGATCAGGAACTCAAGGTCAAATGTCCAGGGGGATTTAGGCGTAAATTGGATTGTTGTCAAAACCGTTCTTCTGAATGCTTTAAGTCCGGATTGCGCATCAGACTTTATTCCGTGAAGCATTCTGCTGAATAGAAAATTAAAACATTTGCTTAATACTTTTCTCGGTAATGAACTCATATAATGCTTTCTGTTGGCCACAACGACATCATAAGTTTTTAATTTGGATATCATTTCCGGGATTGCTTCAGGAGGATACTGCAGATCAGCGTCGATCATTACGAGATACTCACCGTTTGACTGGTTAAATCCCTGAAACAGGGAATAGGCTTTCCCTTTGGGACCGTCCTTTTTAAAAATCCTTAACGGATATTTTGGCTTTTCACCGTTTAATAATTCCCAAGTTCCGTCTGTAGAATAATCATCAATTACAATAACCTCATAGGCTTCGCTGTTGCCGGCAAACGCCTGGTGAATGGTCACCAGAAGGTCTTTGACATTATCTTTTTCGTTGAATGTTGGAATGATTATGCTTACCATAGAAAAATTACTTTTTATTTATATATATAAATATCTATGTAATTTAGGAACAAACATGTTACCATATTATTAAACCTATAGCAAGAGGTTCTTTACTTATTGGGAATGTGATTATCTGCGTGTTAATAGTATGATAAATTCATACAGTATCGGTTTTTAATAATTCATATTTTACAGCCTCAATTCGTTTTTTATGGGCTTAATTTATTTATACTTTTTTAATATTTTTATGATGGTTTTCTCTGAACAAATATAACGGTTAAATTGGAAAAAAGTTACGTTGAAAATTCAGCTCTTGGATTTTGTTTATAAATATGTGAATATTATTTTTGAATGCTAAAAGTATCGAAGAGTCTTTTGTTTCTTTCTGCTTTTATCGCGGTATTTGTTATTTTTTTTATATCCGCGCCCAAAAAATCTTTTGCCGTTTTGGGTTCGGAATTACTGACTTCACCCTGGATACTTAAAGCTAACCGTAATTCTCAGGAAAAATATCAATTAGTTGATCCCAATGCCCTGATAAATAAAACCAATTTAAGGCTGACTTATAATCTTAACGGTACCTGTCTCCTGGGCGGTGATGCTTCAGCACTTGTTTTTGATCAGCCTTTTGGCAAAACCTGGCGTTATATTTCCCTGTCAAAATACGGGAAAAATTGCGCTAAAGGCGAACAGACAGTAGATATTCCTCTTTCACAATTTATCGGACTCGATCTGCGCAGGCCGGTCGGAACGTTTCACGTCAGGATTTGGCACTATAAGCCATACAAAATCGAAATTAAAAGTGCGTTTCTTTACAATCCACGGACTGATTTGGTTGTTCAGTCGACATCATTTGGAATTTTGCTGGATAATTTCAATCAAGCTAAAAAAATAGGCGGACCTCCCTCAACGGTTAATATATCACCCAAATTGACCCCTTCACCGACACCGACAATTTACCTTACCTATACTCCTTATCCGTCTCCAACCGTTACTTTACCCCTTACTCCCACACCGACAATTTTACCGATAGATACAACTAATGCCTCATGGAGTATACAGAGTGTTTCCTCCATGAAAGAGACCAAGGACAGAATCTGTAATCAGGCAAGTCAGAGCTATATTGAAAACTGGGTTAATTCAGCTTTCGAACTGGGTATCAATTACATAGCAATAGAAACACCTTATGAAAATCCGTCGTGCGGTAACAGTTTAGCCTATACGGATTCCTGGCTGAAATTTATACGTCAAAAACAGCTGAAAGTTTGGCACCGTCATATGCCTCTTGCTTTTGAAGGTATTTATGATGTGCCTAAAAATCCGCAATTGGATTATCTTAAAATTATTTATGAATATATTGTTGCAAATAAGAATTTTTTTGCTGAAGGCGATATTTTTACTCCTGTTCCCGAACCGCAAAACGGAGGCATTCTGGGTGTAAATTATTGCGCCCGGGCGATTTGCCAGTTTAACTCCGCTGCTCATTTTAATTCCTGGTTGAGATCTGCTATGGATACGGCGGAAAATGCTTTTTCGGCAATCGGACTTAAGGGTAAAATTAAAATAGGCTATTTTGGTTTTGACGGCTTTATAGCCTGGGGCGATAATAATCCTGACTGGAACGGAATTCTCGAGGATTCAACTGTTCTCAAAATGGGAAATTTAACCATTGATCATTACCCTGAAATCGTGGGTGACACTATGAACAATGATTTAAACGAACTGGAAACAAGGTACCCGAATATTCCCATAATTATCGGCGAATGGGGTACAATAACCGGTGGTGAAACAGAGCTGCAGGTTAATACAACGATGCGCGCAGCCAAAAGACCCAGTGTTGTAGGCTTTAATTATTGGCATTTGGGAGCAGGAGGTAATGAAGCCCTGATTACCGATCAGTTCGCTAAAAATATTCAGTATGATGATGTTCAGAAATTTTTTAAATATGCGGACACCCTATGAATAAGAAAA
>DATDWK010000022.1:0-2264 GCA_035289685.1 Candidatus Dojkabacteria bacterium | reverse complement strand
GATATTTTTTATTGATACGATAAGCATGACATGCAAAGCAGATTAATACGTTATATAATCTTCTTAAGTCAAAAAAGTAAAATTTTTAATATTTTAAGCTAAATAAATGTCATATTACCGAATTATCGGAGGTAAACCGCTTAAAGGCAATATTTCCCCGATACCTAATAAGAACTCAATTCTGAAGCTTATTCCGGCAGCCCTGCTTACTGAAGAACCCGTAATATTGCACAATGTTCCTAAAAGCACAGATGTCCGGCTGATGTTAAATATTGTAAAGCAGTTGGGAGGAAAAGTTATTTATGCTAATGGCGGTGAAACTATAAAAATTGTCGCCAAAGACCTGAATACTTATGAAATAAACCCGGAATTATCTCAAAAAGTGAAGGCATCAGTAATGTTTATGGCCCCTTTATTGCATAGATTTAAAAAAGCTTCCATGCCCATTCCCGGAGGCTGTAAATTGGGGACCAGACCTTTAGATGCCTTTATAGACAATATGGTGCAAATGGGTGCCAAATACCACAGGGAAAAAGGCTACTTTCTTGAAGCAGAGAATCTTAAATCAGGAAAAATCTGGTCCTGGTTTCCGAGTGTGACCGGTACCGAAAACCTGGTAATGCTTGCCTGCTTAATCCTTGGTAAAACTGAAATTTATAATGCTGCAGGAGAACCCCACACCCAGGATCTTTGCAATATGCTGAATACTATGGGTGCAAAAATTGAAAATATCGGTTCCAACCGTTTAATTATCCACGGTGTTGAAAAGCTCCACGGCACAGAGTGGAGCGTAATTCCTGACCACCTGGATGTGGCAGCATATATTGCCGCTGCTGCAATGACAGGCGGGAGTATTACCATTAAAAATGCTGTTCCTGAACATATGTCTATCCTTTTACAGGTTTTTGAAAAAATGGGTGTTAAAGCCAAAATTTCTGACAACAATATCACTGTATCCGAAAACCAGAAATTACAATGCCAATTAACCGTACGTGGAGATATTTTAGATATCAAAGCGTTTAACTGGCCATTGTTGCCTCCGGATTTTATTCATATTGCCATAGTTTGTGCACTCAAAGCTAAGGGAAGCATCATTTTTCAAAACACTTTTTACGAATACGGATTCTTCTTTATTGAAGAACTGGCAAAAATGAAAGCCAAAATAATCATGGCTGACCCTTTCAGGGTAATTACTTTTGGGCCTACCAAATTTAAAGGAGCCAAAGTGTTTGCACCAAATATCATCCAGGCTACCATGGCGCTGTTCCTGGCAGCATTAAGTGCGGAAGGGGAGACCATTCTTGAAGACCGCGATGATTCTTTACTGCGCCGCTACCCTGATTTAATCGAGAAATATAAAAGTCTGGGAGCCCAAGTTGCCAGAATTGGCAAATAAGCCAAAAGCTTTAAATATTGTAAATTTATTTAAAAGAATACGTTTCTTTATTATATATATATTTTTTATACACCCATTATAGTAGGGGAGAAAAGGAGATATTAATTTATGTCTATTTTTAGAAAAACATTACGTGCTGCATTAAGTTTTCTCTCCCGTTGGGCCATCAATAAACATCAAATCGAGTTAATTGTCATTACCGGATGGTATGGTACAGAAGTTGCCAGAGAACTTTTTTACACAATTCTCAGCCCAACTCTGATGGTGCGCCGCAATATTAAAGAAATCTGGTGGGATTTTTCTATCCCCTTAGCAGTTTTAGGATATAAAGATAAAAAACGCCATGCTTTTGCCTGGCTCTTTTTGTTAATAAAAGCTGCTTTATATTTATTGTTCGGCAAAAAAAATCCCCATATTCTTATTCTTAGTGCCGATTGCACTTATGATGCCACTGCACGTTACTGGGGTAGCTTTATCAAACCGGAATATCTACTGATTTTGAACTACACAAAAAAAGCAGCCTTGACAGAGGAATTAATTAAAGCAACTAAAGACAATAAAGGAACAATTATCTATGATCCCGATCAAACTAATGTCAAAATCCAGAAGAAATTGCAAAACAATGCGACTTTTACATTCTCTCAATATGCCTCTGCCAATTTACAAATAAAAGATCAAAAAAATCTGTTTACCATTAAATACCGGAAAAATGTAATTTCTGTTCCCAAGGAGTACTTTCCTGCAGTAAACGCAGATCTCATTGCTGGTGTATATGCCCTGGCGCTATTAAAGAAAATGGATCTTTATGAAATTGGTTATAACAGCTTAAAATTTTCCCTGCCCGAACTGGTAATTTCCAAAATCAAAC
>DATDWK010000021.1:0-3873 GCA_035289685.1 Candidatus Dojkabacteria bacterium | reverse complement strand
GGTACACTAGTCGGAGCTGTGGTTGTCGGCTCAGTTACTGCCTGTAAAACTTTTTCAGATTGTGCTGCTATTACCTGTGAAAAAGACTGATAAAGGTTGTCTATAGCTGATTCACTGTCAGAAACCTCGAAATTGTAGTTGTAGGTTTCAGATTCATTTAAATTAAACTTTTCAGAATAAACAGAAATATTATCTGAATTTTTGATTTGATAACCGCTGTAAAAAAAGGAAAATGCAAAAGGGAGAATCAATAGTACAGCTAATATTTTTAGTAAAAAAATTATCTTATTAGGAGCAAGATTGTTGAAAGAATTTTTCATTTCTAGAAATATTTTAACATATTAGAAAAGCATAAATCTTGTTTACAGCTTTTTCTCTTATTTTAAATATTTAAAATACTTTGATTTCAAGTTATAATAGAAAAAATAATTACAGTTCAAATGAAAGTTTCACTGCTCTGTGCAAGTTTTATCATTATTTTATTAATATTCCTTTTTCCTGAACCAAGCCAGGCAGCTAATCAAAGTTTTAATATCACGGCAAATTCAGGAAGTATTTATCCTAACGATGGAAATTTTGTCTGCAACGGCTGTTCTTTACCATTGCAGGTACAAAGTGGAGATAATGTCAGTATTACCTTTAGCGTACCAAGCAATGATCCTTACTGTTGTGGAATTCAAGTGAAGGGAAATAACGGCCAGTTCGATACCGGAACCATTGCACCAGGCGGATCAGCTTCTGTAAATTTTTCCGCCAGTACCCCTTTTACTTTTACTTCATACTGGCCTGGAACTGGGACTGTAAAAGCAACAGCCAATGTAAATGTTTCCATGCCGCCGGCTCCAACTGCGACTCCTGTGCCGACCACAGTGCCGAATATGCCTACCAATACACCGCAGCCGACATCAGCTGTGCAACCGACGAGTACACCAAGCATTCTCCCGGGTGTTCCAGGTAATCTTAAAGCTACAGCAATCAGTGCCACACAAATCGAATTGACGTGGAATGCCGCCACAGGTGCAACTTCTTATCAGGTATACCGTAATAACAAACTGGTTTCAACGGTTAGTACTTTATCTTACTTTGATTATGGTTTATTACCTTCAACCAGTTATTCGTATAAAATACTGGCAGTAAATAATTACGGGAATTCGGAACTAACCAACAGCTTTACAGCAATAACTTTATCAGAAGGCAGTTTTGTACCAAGCGGAACTCCAACAGTGACTGCAACTTTAGGTCCGAATGAAACACCATCCCCGACAACGGAGCCTACAGTTGCCTCAGAGGAAATTTTTGTTGATGCCACCCAGAATTTTATTGCCATCAACGATAAAATATACGGATACGGCTATGAAAATATTTTAAATGCCGGTGATTCCCTGATTATTTACGGAAGGACTGTAGCCTTTGCCGAAGTTACTGTAACTGTTCTTTCTGATCCAAAGGACTATTCAACAAAAGCTGATGAGCAGGGTTTTTGGCAGGTAGATATCGATACTAAGTCATTGGCATCAGGAGACCATTCCTTTACTGTTTGGATAAAAGACGGACAAAGGGTAAGCATAGGTGAACCTGTAAAATTTTCTGTTTTAGGAGCCCAAGCTGAGACCCAGGGTAACAATGTGATTGCTGTTGCAGTGATTGCTTTGGGCGTATTTATCATCCTGGGTGGTTTTGCACTGCTTTATTTGCAGTTGTTTAGAAAGATGCAACCTTCACATTTGGAACAAAAAGTCAGTACCTTGCTTCCTAAAAATAAACCCAAGGAAACTGCACCAACTAAAGTACTTGCCAATCCCTTTAAAAGTCCAGATGACCAGATATAATTTTTTAAGGATTTTAATTTAAACTGTTTTTTTATTTTTCCAGAGACTAATACTGACAAGTATAAAAATCAGCAGGTACATGAAAAAACCGTATATACATGCAGGCAGATTGGCAATTGTTACGTTTTTGGTACCGCAGGAAACTATTGCTGCGCTGCAGCCTTCAGGTACAAAAAGCTCATAATATGAAAGGTAACCGGAAAAAAGCAGTCCGGCAATGGCAATGACCCAGATCACCTGTAGAGTCTTTTTATAGCTCATTTTAGCAATGATAAAAAGTAATAAAGTAAATATGGAGAAATAGATAGTGTATCAGCAGTTTAACCCAAAATAGAAAAAAATAAAAGTAAGCATTAAGATATTAATATCTGAAAATGAAGAATTATTACCAAGAACTTATAGACCAATTAAATGTTTCAGGAGTTTTAAAATCTCCGGGAATAATCGATGCTTTCAGGAAAGTTTTGCGCAGAGATTTCCTGCCGGAAATTTATCAGGAACAGGATTATTTTGATGCTCCCATACCTATCGGCTATGGACAAACCAATTCCCAGCCGACAACTGTAGCTTTTATGCTGGAATTATTGCAGGTGCAACCTAGTAACAGCATCCTGGATATCGGTTCGGGGTCGGGATGGACAACCGCACTATTGGCTTATCTAACGGGTAGACGGGGTAAGGTGATTGGAGTGGAAAAAGTTAAAGAACTGGTAAAATTCGGACAGGCAAATCTGGCAAAGTATAAATTTAAGGATGCAAAAATACAGAAAGCAAGTAAAGAATTTGGAATACCCGGACAAAAGTTTGACAGGATTCTGGTTTCTGCTGCGGCAGAGGATTTGCCCGAGGGATTGTTAAAGCAATTGAAAGATAACGGAACGCTTGTGATTCCCATAGTAAATTCAGTTTACAGGATAAAAAAAGATAAATACGGTGAGATTAGCAAACAGGAATTTTATGGTTTTTCGTTTGTACCGCTTATTAAAGGAGATTTATAATAAAATTAAAATTTTTGATTGATTTAATCATTTAGGGTGCGTTTTAGGGTCATCAGTATCTGTAAATAATTCACCTCGTCTTCTTGAAATAGCATAAATTAATATTACTACTCCGAGAATTAAAGCAGCTCCACTTAATATAACCAGAGGATTATTAAATCCTGTAGGTTCACCATTACCGTTTAATAATGTACTAATCTCCCTACTTGTTAAAGCAGTTCCGGTAAGGAAAAGAAATTGTGAGGCTGGACTTACGTATTCTGGTAATACTAATATATCTTCTGAAGGGCGGATAATATTAGCTTCATAGGCTTCTACTGGTCCAGGCTGCAGCATAATAATTTTTAGATAAATATTTAAAATTTATATCAGTAAAATTATTATAAGTCAATTTTCTGCAGTTTAAACTGCCGGAAGATCCCTACTGGCAGGTCCGTTTACCACTTTTCCCAGTTTATCATACCTGGAGCCGTGGCAGGGGCAGTTCCAGGTTTTTTCCATGTCATTCCAGTCAACAATACACCCCAAATGAGTGCATACTGCCGACATTTGTTTAACTCCTCCCTGTTCGTCTTTATAAACTGCAACTTTCTTTCCATTCATATCCACAACTATTCCGGAATCTTTGGCCAGTTTATCTGTGTTATTTTGTGTATTTTGCATGCGGCCTTTTATAAAAAGTAAGGGAAAAAATAATGCCTGTTTAAATAATTTTAATACATTTGCCATGAATTTATGATTGATTTTAAATTAAATTATCTAGCAAAAATATTTTCAACGGATAACCGAAACAATCACTCCTGTTATCATAGCATGTGTTACAAAGTAACCCGCATCAACCAGGTAAAGTTTCAGTGATTTTTTGGAAAAAATATAATTTGCTGCAAAACTTGTAGCAACTATACCCAAACCGACTAGCGCTCCTAATTTTAAACCCCCCAGCACGGTTCTAGTACCTCCGTAATTTGCCAGAATTGACATGGCAACCGCCATTATTAGCGAAACTGCAAAGCTAAGCAAATACCCTGTCCCCGGTCCGCTTTTGA
>DATDWK010000020.1:0-5966 GCA_035289685.1 Candidatus Dojkabacteria bacterium | reverse complement strand
GTATTTTCCAACCATCTGGCCACGGGTTTTCTGCGAAAATGGATTGTCGGCAAAATGAGCAAAGACCTGGTAACCGACCCCATGAAAACTTATTACCGGGCCAACAGCATTCGCAAAATTGCTCATCTGGCAAAACAAAGCGGATTGCAACCCAAACGGATTATTTTAAATGGCGATCCTACTTATATTGCCATAAATAAACTCTTTTTTTATTTGGGAGTTTTTGCAGAATTAATTTTAGCCCTGCCTTTATTAAGAAATTTTAAGGTGCATATCATAGGAGTACTTGAAAAATACTGATTCGGTATAATTTACAATAATAACCCTTTAATTATATAATCAGCTGAATAAATATTTATTCTTCCAAAAAAATGAAAAATGGCGAAACGTTAAAGTTTAAACCGGATAAAATTGCCTTTCTTTTTTCGGCATATTACAGGATGATAATTGTTGTTTTTTTTGGTTTGGTATTGCTTGCTGCTGGCCTTTTTTTAATTAAAACAACATCAAATATAATTATAATCTTAATAATTTTTGCAGTAGCCGTATTTGCTGTTTTGCTTCTGGTATATGCTTTTATCAATCCCTTAATTGCTTATCAAAAAGAGTCATACCTTTTTTCCTCCAAACAGCTGTTAATCAAAAAGGGGGGGTTGCTTTTTAATTCCCAGGCAGAACTAAATATCAAAAATATTACAGATCTGGATTTGGTGCTGCCGTTTTTTGAAAATTTATTATTTCACACCGGGCATCTGCTGGTCAGGTCTTCAGGGGCGTCTTTGGCAACCAATGTGATGCTTTTAAGCTTAAAGGATTATCAGAGATGCTATGACAAAGTGATTGAACTGATGAAAGCAAACGGATTTTCCCTGGAACATAAACATCTGGTTTACCAGGCTGTACCGACAAATACCGGCATTATTCTAAATTTATTAAAGGGAATTCAAACTTTGTTTTATTCAGTTTTCTGGTTGGCCTTCATACTTGTCCCGGTATTTTTCGGAGTACTTTCCGAAAGCTCCTCTACAGTATTTTTTTTAATGCTTATGGCAGTAGGTTTTGTCGGCCTGGTATTTTTGGCAGGCGGAGTTATTTATCTGGATTTAAAACGCAGAAAATACCTGATTTATAATGACGCAGTGGTATTTAATAAAGGTTTCCTTACCAGGCATTACAGCATAATCCCAGTTGAAAATCTGGCTGACTCAGTCAGCAGTCAGAGATTTTTGCAGCGTATTTTCGGGGTCTACGACATTCAAATAAGTTCCAAAGGTATAGCCACTGAAATAGTTTTTGAAAATCTGGAGCAGGGGGAAAAAGTTGAAAAGGCAATTGACAATATGGTAGGGGATTACCTAAAAAGCGGCAAAGCAGATGCATTTGCCCGAAGCCGTCAAATATCGGAAGAAACAAAAACAAATGTGCTGGAGCACCTAGAAAAGCCGGCACCGGAAGGCCGGAGTACCTACCAGAGAGTTACAGTCCATGATGAAGCCTGGCAGTCTACAGATTTTACAGCATCTTCGCAGATGCAGTTTTTAAGGTCAGTTTTACCTTCAATATTCGGTTTAATTGCCTTAATTCTGCTTACTTTGTTGTTTGCAGTAGTTACTTTATCTGCAGGCAATTCAGAAGAAGCATTTTCCAATGTTTTTTATTTGGGATTTTTTACACTTTTCTCGGGAATTAATGTCATACGGAGCGGTTTAAAAGTTTTGTTTACTAGGTATCTGGTAAATGAGAATGAGATACGCGAAGAATACAAATTTCTGTCAAGTGTTGTAAAAACATTTACATTTAAAAAAATTACAGGTGTTATAGTTGTGCGCAATGTTTTTGATTTTATTTTTGAAACCTGTACTGTAAAGTTCCTGTCTATCGGTGCTGCGTACAGTCTAAATTTTCAGAATATTAAATACGATAAAATTTTTCTGGCAAAGTTGCAAGAAAAGTTCGGCTTTAAAGCTGAAGATAAAAAGCTTGATGAAATCAGAGCGGATTTTAATTTAACAAATTTAGCCAAAGGCAGTATCGGAACGGTGGGTATTTTATTAATATTATGGCTGGTGGCTGCCTTTTTGCTTTTATTAATAACAGGCATACCCGGTTTGGTTATTTCCTTTTCTCTTTTGATTTTCGGTATTGTTGCAGCTGCAGTGTTATTTGTAATAGCGTATTTTTATGGTATTTTTTTGCATAAACGGACTCTGCTGACGCTCTATTCCGACAAAATAATAGCCCAAAAAGGCCTGCTGATACAAAGCGAACACTATGTACATCTAGCAAATATTAAAAGCATTTCAGCAACAAAGTTCCCGTTTACCGACAACGGCATTTTACAAATTAATATAGCGGGGGATATTCTACCTGAACAAAAAAATAACAGGCGGAAAAATGCATATCAGGGTTATCTTAATGCCATGCGCAGCAGTAGTGTTCATTTAAATTACCTTACCGATGTTTTTAAACTTGCTCGGTTGCTGGAAGCTTTGGAACAATTAAAGATTAATACCGGAAATTATCAGCGCAGTAGCTTGATGGAGTTTCAGGAAGAAAAACTTTTACAGACAAAAACCTACCTGCCCAATGAAATTTTTGCTTTATTGTTTCTACTTTTGTCCATAATTATTTTATGGCCGCTGTTTCCAATTGCTTTGGCAGTAATGGTGTATATTTTAAAACGTAGATATTTGCTGTATCAAGATAAAGTTACCGAAGTCCGGGGTATTATCAATATTACCAGAACTTCAGTATTGTTTAACGATATTGATAACATCAATTTGCAGCAGGGTGCGGTAAACAAGCTTTTTAACAGCGCCTGCATTTATATCAATACATCAGGCAGCATTGCTCCGGAAATTAACGTGAGGAATATTAAAAGTCATCAGGAGTTTTACCGCTTGCTGCAAAGCATGTATAAAAAGTAAATTTTTTATACTAGCCATTGCTTGTTTCAGAGTGATTTAATTCACCCAAAGGTACTTTTAATTTTTTGGGCATTATCAGCAAAAACAGTACTGCAATTAATACCCCGGCAGATCCGATGATGGCAAAAGTAGTGTGATAACCAGTATTGTCAGCCAGTATACCGATAACAACAGGTCCGATAATATATGCCAGAGAACTAGTAGCCGAAGAAAGTCCTACCAGGTCTTCTTTAAAATCCTGCGACCTTTTAACCAGGTCACTGAACACAGCCTGAAGTAAAGGTCCAGAAAAGGAAAGCATTAGACTGGCTAAGAAAATGCTTAAGAAAATCAGCAAATATTGTCTTGGGAAAATCCCAATAGGAATAAGCAATAAACTGCCGAAAAGCAAAAATTTCAGGGCTTGGCGTTTTTTACCGTGTGAAATATTAAGGCGCGATATAATAATATTGCCGATAGTCATGGGGAAGCTGTATAAAATCATAGGCACCCAATCCAGGTTTGCATTAGCCAGAAAACCGGTGGTAATTTCTTCAGTGATTTCCTGGCCGAAAAGACCGCCGATCGTATAAAAAGTTGCTTCAATAAATACCAGAGTCAGGCTGATGATAATCAGCGGCAAAATTCTTTTGCTGAAAATTTTCCAAACCCGCAGTTCTTTTAAAATTGAAAATTTGCTTTTATGCCGGTAGCCCTCCGGATATTTAAGAGCTCTGGCAGCGCCGTGAAAACGCGCCAGGCTTAAAAATGCAAAAACAGCTGCAAGAGAAATCAGCAGAAATAAAGGTATGGCGGTTTTTTCCAGTGGTTGTTCCAGCAGATATGACCCGATAATCGGTCCGATAATTCCGGTTACATAAGCGGCAGCATAAATTACCGACCAGAATTTTGTGTAGTTTTCTTGCTGTTCGTGTACCACCATGAAGTTTTGTATATAAAAGTACAGCAATTCATAATAAATTCCCCAGATTAAGGATCCCAGCAGAAAAAAACCGATAACCTGGAACATTTGTCCGAATATTGTTGTCAGCAAAAAGATAAATTCTATAATAATTGCCAGAAACAGCATAAAGCGCCAGCTGTGTTTTTTTAAATATTGCGGGAAAATAAGATCGCAGATTAGTCCGATCAGAGCTGACAGGCTCATGATCAAGCCTAAAAGCGTGTTGGAATCCGAAAGATTTTCAACTACTATGGGAAAGATAAAGGATAAAATGCTGTCGGTAAAATATATCAGCAATAAAGGTATTAGAAAAATTGCCATTGCCGGCATTTTTTTTAGCAGGTTATCAGCTTGAAAAAATAATTTCATGGTTGGTAGGTGACCCGGTAAATTACCCCGGCCTGGTCATCACTGATGTAAAGCACGCCGTTTTGGTCAAAGTTGATTCCTGCCGGTCTGCCCCAGACTTTGCCACTTTCGTCAAGCCATCCGGTAATAAAATTAATAGGTGCTGTGTGGGGATTGTCAACTTTTAACCTGACAATTTTATATCCGGTGGGAATGCTGCGGTTCCAGGAGCCGTGAAATGCTATAAAAAGGTTGCTATCCAGCTCATCCGGGAATGTGCTTTGTTGGTTTGGGAATATTAACCCCAAAGGTGCAGAGTGCGCCTGCATTTGAAAAAGGGGCAGTTCAGTCTGCTCCTGGCAAAAATTAGTTTTATCCGGATATTCGGGATTGGCAACTGCTAAACCGTAACAATACGGCCAGCCGTAATGTTGATCTTTTTCAATTATATTTACTTCTTCTGGCGGCAGATCGTCGCCTATTAAGTCCCTGCCCATATCCACCGACCAGAATTGTTCTTCAGGAAAAGGACCTTTGGCAAATAAAATACCTACGGAATTGCGCAATCCCTTCGCATAAATTACACCGTTTGTACCGTCAAGGTTATATTGCATGACCGCACCCCTGCGCTGGTCAGCTTCCTCGCAGACATTGCAGGAAGAACCTATGGAAACGTAGAGTTTTTCATCAGGTCCAACCCGTACCGTCCGGGTAATGTGTCCGCCAGTAGGCAGTCCGGTAACCAGTACTTTTTTCTCGGTGAAAGTACCGGAAGTTGTCAGGTTTTTATAGACCACAACTTTATCGGTTTCCCCCATATATAAATCACCGTTGTAAAAATCAATACTGCTGGGATTATTCAAGCCTTGATCTATAATAATTGATTGTTCCGCTACTCCGTCCTGATTCTGATCTTTAAGTAAGAGTACCTGCATAGCAGCCATATCAGCAACAATCAGGTTATTTTCCTGGTCAAAGTCAAAAAAGCGCGGTTTTTTCATGCCTGCTGCAAAAACTGAAATTTTAAAGTTTTTAGGCAGATTCAGCTGTCTGGAAGTCTCAAAAATACCAGTTCGAAACTCTTCCGGGATAGTTATTTCCTGCTGTAACAGAGTTGATAGCTCTAGTTCACTTACAGATATTCCCGGAGTAATTCTCAAATTGGCATTATTTTCCGAAATTTCCTGGGGTGGAATAAAAATATTTAAAAAACTGGTATTGGTGTCAATCAGATAGAAAACTGCAAAAACAAAAACCAGCAATGCAATTAAAACGCTTACTTTGAGCAGATTTTCCCTATTCATTTATTCTATTTAAAGCGAAAGTTTGGCAACACTGGTCCAGTTATTCATTGACAGCACTTCAATTTGGTCGGCACTGATTAAATACAGGTTGTCATTTATATAAACTGCCCTTTGTACATTATATCCTGGTGATTTTTTCTCCAAAGTTAATTGGTTGTTGTCATAAGAAAATACATAACCGGCATTGTACCCGGGGATAAAAAATATTTTCTTTTCCGGGTCAAATAAAAATGCCTTATGGTTGTAGAGCAGTTCAGATGAATATTCATCCGTACGAAACTTATCTAATTCCTGCGGATCGCTTTTATTGCTGACATCAAACAGCGAAAATTTTAAGTAACCGTTTTCCAATCCTACCCCTAAGACCAGATTGTTTGTTAAAGGATGGAGATAAGACGAGTATCCGGGTATTTTCAATTCACCTGTAACTTTAGGGTTGCGGGG
>DATDWK010000019.1:0-2481 GCA_035289685.1 Candidatus Dojkabacteria bacterium | reverse complement strand
CGTCATAAGTACTGGTGCCTCTGCCGATTTCATCTAAAATTATTAAAGATCTTTCTGTGGCGTTATTTAAAATATTGGCAGCCTCGTTCATTTCCACCATAAAAGTTGATTCGCCGCCGGCAAGGTTGTCAGAGGCACCTACCCTGGTGAAAATGCGGTCGGCAATAACTATCTTTGCCTTGTCTGCAGGAACAAAGGAACCTAACTGTGCCATAAGAAAAATTAAAGCTACCTGCCTTATATATGTCGATTTTCCCGACATATTCGGTCCGGTTAATATAATCATCTGCCGGTCGGCTTTAAATTGCACATCATTGGGGATAAAGTCTTCGTTTAAAAAAGTTTCCACAACAGGATGCCTGCCGGAAATAATTTTTGTATCATTCTTTAGGTTATCGCTGAGCTCCGGGGCTATATAATTATTTATTTTTGCTAGGTTTGCGAAATCAGAAAATATATCTATTTCTGCGATCAGCTCGCTGATTTTTTGGATTTCCCTGGTATATTCCAGAATTTTGCTGCGGATTTCTTCAAACAGCTGGTACTCCAGGTTGGCAGCTTTTTCTTCGGCACCCAGGATTTTTTCTTCCCAGTTTTTCAATTCCTCTGTGATAAAGCGTTCGGCGTTAACCAGGGTTTGCTTGCGGATATAATTATCAGGGACTTTATTCAGATTGGATTTGCTTACTTCGATATAATACCCGAAAACCTGGTTAAAACGGACCTTTAACGAGTTGATGCCGGTGCGCCAGATCTCGCTTATTTGCAATCTGCGGATAAATTCTTTTCCCTCTCCGGCGGCTGCTTTGATTTCGTCCAATTCCTTATTATATCCTTCTTTAATGATATTTCCCTGGGTTATAGTAAGCTCGGGGTCTTCTTTGATGCTGTTTTTGATCAGTAAAATAACTTTCCCGCTAATATTATTCAGCAGGTTAGCTTCAGGTAAAAGTGCTTTCAAAGGATCTTCAGCCTTTATCTTTGATGGTTTTTCAGGTTTATTTTTCCTATTAGAAATTATTTGAAATACTTCCAATGCCTTTTCCAGGCTTGTCTGCAGAAAGATTAGATCCCTGGCATTTGCTGTTCTGCTGCCGATGCGGGCTAATACTCTTTGCAGATCAGAGATGTATTTAAGCGAAACAGTTACCTCCGACAGCAGGACTTCGTCTGCAAAAAAGCGGGTGACTTTGTTTAACCGGTCCTGAATAGGTTTTAATTTGATTAACGGATGTAACAGCCACTGGCGCAGGAGTCTTTGTCCCATTGGAGTGGCACACTGATTCAGGATATCGTAAAGTGTGCTTTTTTGAGTATCGTTTCTTAAGGGGGCAATCAATTCCAGGTTGCGGATTGTAGCTTCATCCAAAAGCATATAATCGGAATTGTTGACAACTTTTACTCCAGTTATCTGAGAAACTTCATTTTTCTGGGTAATTATCAGGTATTTATAAAGAGCAGCAGCGGCCATTATTGCCGAAGGCATTTTTTCAATTCCAAAGCCTTTTAATGATTTAACCTGCAGTCCCTCTTTTAAAGTTCTTTCTGAATCAACCAGGTCGTATTCCCTATCTTCGTTGATATTGACCGCTGTATGGTGCAGGAGGTTTTTTATTGTAGGGGCAATACTTTCCGGGACAATCACTTCTGCGGGTTTCAGGCGGAACAATTCAATTATCAAGCTGCGCGGCAGTTCAACGCCAAAGGGCGCCTGGTATTCACTTACTTTAAATTCCCCAGTACTGAGATCGGCATAGCTTAAACCCCAAATTAACTGTAATTTTGCCTGCAGTACGTAAAGAGACACCAGATAATTATTTTCCGAAACGTTCAGAATATTTTCATCAAGAACAGTCCCTGCTGTAATAATTTTGGTGATATCGCGCCTGACGATTCTGCCGGGTACAGCCTGCTCAAGCTGGTCAGCAATGGCCACTTTATAACCGGCCTTTATCAGTTTGGGCAGATAATGCTTTAGAGCGTGGTGGGGAATTCCTGCCATGGGTTTGCGGTTGGCGTCTTTGCCCCTGCCGGTTAAGGTAATGCCTAAAACCCGGGATAAGGTTTCCGCATCTGTATCAAAACCTTCGTAAAAATCGCCAAGCCTGAATAACAGAATACAGTCGTGGTATTTTTTCTTGAGATTATTGTATTGTTCCAGCATTGGTGTGGACATTTCAGATATCTTTCTAATTAAGCATAATTTTACTATAATTAAGCACGATAATTAAGCTGTTCTGATATTTTGACTATTCGAATAATTTTTATCGGTTTAACAATTTAAAAAAAAGTCGGGAAATAGCCGAGGTGGCGGAATGGCAGACGCGCTGGCCTTAGGAGTCAGTTCCCCACAAGGGAGTGGAGGTTCAAATCCTCTCCTCGGCAAACATATTTATTTAAAAAGGATTATTTAGGATAACGACTTTTTTAGTTTCTTTCTTACTGAAATTAAGTTTATTGAACATATTTCATTATAAAGTT
>DATDWK010000018.1:0-3840 GCA_035289685.1 Candidatus Dojkabacteria bacterium | reverse complement strand
GAGTCCGGATTAACAGCCGGTGTGGCGGCGAACCTGACATCTCCTGATAAATCTCCGGGACCGCCGGCATTAGCAGAGGCTGCCGGCACAGCAGGTACCCAAAAGTTGTGATGAAGGGAAATACCGGCAGGATTTTCTATCCAGGCGAGTTTCTGGTCTTTTTGTTCAATAATATTGCCGGCGATAAGGCTTCCGGCAGTGTCGGGACTGTAAGCGATGGAAACAGCTGTATTTAAGTTCCCCCAGAAAGTGTTATGAATGATTTTGACGTCTTTTAATCCTCCTCCGGGAACATTCGATCCCCAAAATCCAACACCTTTATAGCAGTTTAAAGTAAGATTATTTTTCAGGGTGACCCGGGCAAGCTGGGCACCCCAACCGTCATAATATTCTATGCCGATAGCGAAGGCGTAAGCCGTATGGCCGTCACGCTCATAGCCGCTGTTTGGAGTACAGAAACTGAAGTTTTTTTCAACCATAACATCGAACGAATTATCAATATAGATGTTGACTCCGAAGTTGTCGTAAACTGTATTGCCGAAAACCCTGGTATTTTTGCCGCGGGTAACGGCGATGCCTTCACCGTAATTGTGATACACAATATTACCTATTATATTAATCCCATCGCCGCCGACTTTAACTTTGATGCCCGAACCCCAACTGCCGGCGTTCCTGCCGGCATTAATCAGGTTTGAATCATGGACTGAATTATTTCTTATAGTGACTTGTTGTCCTGCAACATAAATCCCGTGGCCGGATGTGTGGTGGACCAGGGAATTTTCCAAGGTGATGTTCCGGCCTACCAGATTGGTACCGTAGCCGGAACTGTTTTTTATCTCCAGGCCGGAGACCAGGATATGGCTGCCGGGAATATCAAGCAGATTATTGTTGGCGTTTTGGCCGTCAATAATGGCTTTTTCTCCCGGAGCGCTGCGGACCGATATCGGAGCTTGGGCAGTTCCGTTTTTATTAATAACGAGCCTTTCATTATAAGTACCGCCTTTGATCAGCAGTTCATCACCGGAATTTAAGACTGAAACGGCTTTGTTAAAAGTAGCAAAAGGAGCGGCGGCAATTCCGGCATTGGTATCAGAACCTGTACGGGACACATAATAGGTGGCGGCAGAAGCTGGTGAGGCCAGCCGAAAGAATAGGGTGAGAAAAAAGAGAGAAGTAAACAATATTGGCATGATAGTTTTATGTTGAATTAATTTATAGTAAATTTCAAGGAGAATGCAGTTGTGCGAGACTGAAAATTAATTTCAATTGATTTTCGGGTATAATAGAAGCATGCTAGAACGATTAGTTTGGGCGGAGATCAGCAGAAAAAACTTCTTATTTAATCTTAATTCCGTTAAAAAATTGACAGGTTCCAAAGTGAAGGCAATGGCAGTTGTCAAGGCAAATGCCTATGGGCACGGGGCAGCAGGGCTGGCTAAAGAAGCTGAGAAATATTCTGATTATTTCGGAGTTGTTTGCCTTTACGAAGCAAGGGAATTGCGGGAGGCGGGGATTAAAAAACCGATTTTGATTTTAAATTATATAGACGGG
Source organism: Candidatus Dojkabacteria bacterium (assembly GCA_035289685.1). Classification (GTDB taxonomy): domain Bacteria; phylum Patescibacteriota; class Dojkabacteria; order B142; family OLB20; genus DATDWK01. The sequence continues at coordinate 2,289 of DATDWK010000018.1, read as the reverse complement.
GAAAGCCTGCCGAGATGTGTTGAGCTGAGTTTGTCACTTAATATTATGGAAGAAAAACTGCTTAAAGAACTTGACCGGATATCAAGGAAAAACGGAAAAATGACCAGAATCCATGTAAAGGTTGACAGCGGTATGCACCGTTTGGGTCTAATGCCGGATGCGGCAATTAAATTTATCCCCAAAATTGAAAATTATAAAAATATCTTTTTACAGGGTATTTTTACCCATTTTGCCACAAGCGATGAGAAAGATTTATCTTTTACAAATGAGCAGTTGAGTGTTTTTAATAAAGTTTTAAGTGAGCTTAAAAAGAGAAAGATTATGATTCCCATTATTCATGCTGCCAACAGCGCTACAACTTTGCGGCTTAAAGAGGCGCATTTTGACATGGTCAGGCCGGGAATAATTTTATACGGATTGCCGCCGTCTTCCGAGTTTAAGTTACCGTTTAAACCGAAACCAGTGATGGAATTGAAAACACAAATTGTGCAAATCAGGCGAATTGGTAAAGGAGAATCAGTCGGTTACGGGAGAAAATTTATTGCAAAAAAACCGACTTCAGTAGCTGCAATTCCCGTCGGTTATGCAGACGGATTTACGAGAGCTCCCAATAATTGGGCCGAAGTGCTGGTTAGGGGAAAATTTGCACCTATAATCGGCAGAGTATCGATGGACCAGTCTTCGATTGATGTTACAGACATTAATAATGTAAGAGCCGGAGATGAAGTAGTTTTAATCGGAAAACAAGGGAACAAATCAATTAGCGCCGAGGATATAGCAGGAAAAGCGGGGACAATTAACTATGAAATCATTTCAAGACTGGCAGCCCGGGTAGAAAAAGTTTTTATATAATTTAATCTTCTTGACATTAATTTAATTTCTTGTAACACTGTAGTTAAGTCTGTCAGACCGTATGAAATTCAGAGTTTTTTTATTAGGAGTTTTTTTGCTGCTTTTGTTGCCAATGACTTTATTGGTTGCTTCCAAAAGCACGGAGATAAGAAAGAGAGCGTCGTCAATAGGCGGCAGTTTTTTTACTTTCCAGACGGCACCTCCTTCCGGCAGTAATATTTATTTTGACCCCTTTGACTTTTTGCTTGAGAATCCAACACCGGTAAAGATAATGGTTAATGTGCCCTCAAACCAGATTGCATTTGCCAGAATTGTATTTACATTTGATACTGCAAAAGTCCGCTTAAGCAGTGAAATTTCTACCAGTATTCTTTTGTCAACAGTGGTTGAAAAGACAAATATGAGTACTGCAAATACTCAGGGGAAGGCAGTCATTGTGGTTGCCGCTTCGCCGGCTGATATTGCCCAGAGCGGAAATTTTGAACTGGCAGCATTTACTGTTGCGCCCGCGCCACCCCAATATTCAGACCCGACTGAATTGACTTTTTCAATTACGGATATGCAGATAGTTGATAAATTGGGTACGCTTGTAAACCTTACTCCGACGAATGCTACAGTCAGGTTTACAAATGTACTGCCTACAAATCCGCCAATTCCTTCTGCAGTTGCGCAGCCGTCTGAAATACCAATACCTTCTGTATCACTATTTCCGACAGAAATTCCTTTGCCTTCAGCAACAATTGTTCCGTCTTCAACCATAAGACCAATTATGACGGATGTGCCAGCTTTACAGCCAACAGGTGAACAGGAGGATGAAAATCCCGAGCCGAGTGAAACTGAAGAAGAAAAAGATAAAAATGGAAGTCCGGAAGGCTCGGAATCGGGAGAAAAAGACGAAAGCCAGCCTGAATGGGCAGGAAAACCTGAGGAAACTCCCTGCAGAAGGGTTAAAACCATCGGCTGCCTAAATGAGATGAAAGATGAAATATTCGGCAGGTCAAGAAACAGATATGCGGATTTGAATAATGACGGTAAGGTTAATGTAAAAGACATAATCATCTGGCTATTCGCCAGAAGAAACAGAGATTAATCTTTCCCCTCAAGTTCTTGACACAAAGAGCCATTCCTGACAGACTGGAATCAGGTCTTTGAGAAGGTTTTTCCAACTATTTTTAATAATACTTTTATTACTGATTATCAGAGGTGATTCGTATGCTCAAATCAGGCGTGAGACGAAAAGCAAACAGCTGATAGTTACCTTCAGGCAAAAACCCAAAGCAGCAGATTTAATAAATTTATCCAAGCGCAAACGTAAAAGCCGGTTGAAATTTGCTTTGGCAAATACAAATTCAATGGTTTACGAGCCGGTGAGCGGGGACGTTCAAGGAGCAATTGAAGAGCTTGCAACAGACCCAGTTGTCGAAAGCGCAGTTGCCG
>DATDWK010000017.1:0-4974 GCA_035289685.1 Candidatus Dojkabacteria bacterium | reverse complement strand
CATCAGCGCAACGATGTTGATGATCTTGATCAGCGGGTTCACGGCGGGGCCCGCAGTATCCTTGTACGGATCACCGACAGTATCGCCGGTAACAGCAGCTTGATGAGCAAACGATCCTTTGCCTCCGTATTTGCCCGCCTCAATATACTTTTTGGCATTATCCCAGGCAGCACCGCCTGTAGTCATGGAAATGGCGACGAACATGCCGGTAACAATAGTGCCAACCAGAAACCCACCGAGAGCTTGCGCTCCCAGGATGAAACCTACAATTATCGGACTGGCAACGGGAATCAGGGCCGGAATTACCATTTCTTTTAAGGCTGACTTAGTGACTATGTCAACTGTCCGGCCGTAGTCGGGTTTTGCGGTACCCTTCATAATTCCTTTTATCTCCCTAAACTGCCGTCTGACTTCAATAACCACTGCCTCGGCGGTTTTGCCGACTGCCTCCATTGCCAGGCTTGCAAAGAAATAAGGGAGAGAGGCACCGATAAAAAGGCCGACTAAAAGCTTTGGATCAGATAGGGAAAAAGTCAAAACACCCAGAGTTTTACTCAACTGCTGAGTGTAACTGGCAAACAAAACCAGGGCTGCCAGGCCGGCTGAGGCGATGGCATAAGCTTTAGTAACTGCTTTGGTGGTATTACCTACCGCATCCAGACTGTCGGTAACCGAGCGTACTTTTTCAGGTTGATTTGTCATTTCGGCAATACCGCCGGCATTATCGGTTATCGGTCCGAAGGCATCAATTGCCACAACTATTCCGGTTAAAGAAAGCATGGACATGGCTGAAAGAGCAATTCCGTATAGCCCGGCCAGAGAGTATGAAGCCAGAATTGCGGCTGATATTAAAAGTATGGGCGGCAGGGTAGATTTCATGGAAACCGCAAGTCCGGCGATGATATTAGTGCCGTGTCCGGTTGTTGAGGCTTTGGCAATTTGGGCTACTGACGGGTAATTTTTTGAGGTAAAAAATTCAGTGATTGCAACCATGCCGTAAGTGACTGCGATGCCTACAAGTGTCGCGAGATATAAATTAAGAGTAGGATATGCAGGGTTATTAGCCATTAAAAGTTCAGTCAGGAAATAGAAAAGAATTGCGGAAAAAATACCGGCAGAGATAAGTCCTTTATACAAAGCCAGCATTATTTTGTTATCCCGGCCGACAGAAACAAAAAAAGTGCCGATAATCGAGGCGACTATTGCACAGCTGCCAACCAATAACGGATAAATTAAGGCATTAGTAAAACCGGGAAGGACCTGTTGTCCCAAGAGAATTACGGCAACTGCGGTAACAACATATGTTTCAAACAGGTCTGCAGCCATTCCGGCATCGTCGCCGACATTATCACCGACAAGGTCAGCTATTACACCAGGGTTTCGGGGATCGTCTTCAGGTATACCTTTTTCAATTTTTCCGACCATATCTGTGCCGACATCCGCACCCTTGGTATAAATTCCGCCTCCAAGCCTGGCAAAAACCGAAATTAAAGATCCGCCAAAACCTAAAGCAATTAAAGGTGTAAGATTGAGAATCTCTGGTGCGTTTAGCGATGTGATATTTAGCAGATAAAATATTATCGCTACGGATAACAGAGCAAGACCGGCAACCATTAGCCCCGTTACTGATCCGCCCCTAAAACCCACGGAAAGGGCCTGACTTAAACCCGATTTTGCCGCCTGGGCACAGCGGACATTGGTTCTGACAGCGATACTCATGCCAATATAACCGGCAAGAGCTGAAAACAGGCTGCCGATTAAAAAGGCGAAGGCAGACAGAGAGCCTAAAGTCAGAAGAATTAGAATAAAAATAAAACCTGACACTACCGCCAGTACTTTTGATTGCCGGGATAAATAGGCGTTGGCGCCTTCTTTGATCGCATCGGAGATAGCATTCATCTTTTCATCCCCGCGGGGAAGCTGAAGGATCTTCCATGATTGAAACAGTCCGTAAAAGACAGCTAATAAACCTGAAATAAAAGAAATGGTTAAATAATTCATAAATATCTTCTTCTAAATATCCAGAGTTGCGGTTTTGGCATGAGTCTGGATAAATCTTTTCCGGGGCAATACCTCATTACCCATCAGCATAGAAAAAACTTCATCGGCTTTGACAGCATCTTCGAGTTTTATCAGTTTCAAGATCCTGTTTTGCGGATTCATGGTTGTTTCCCATAACTGGTCGGGATTCATCTCGCCCAGACCCTTATAGCGGGAAATTGTCAAGTTGACTTTACTATCTTTAAATTTGGCAGTAATTTTTGCGAGTTCCTCATCAGTATAAGCATATTTTATTTCTTTACCGATCTGAATTTTAAATAAAGGCGGCTGGGCAATATACAGGTGTCCGTTTTGGACGATATAAGGCAAATGCCGGTAAAAAAAAGTTAACAGCAGTGTTCTGATATGTTCTCCGTCAACGTCGGCATCTGTCATGATAATTACACGATGATAGCGCAGTTTTTCAGGAGTTAAACTTTCAGCAATTCCCATGCCAAGCGCTATAACCAGGTCTTTGATTTCGGAAAAATCGAGAATTTTATCAAGACGGGCTCTTTCCGTATTTAATATTTTGCCTCTTAAGGGAAGGATTGCCTGAAATTTACGGTCCCTGCCCTGTTTGGCTGAGCCGCCGGCGGAGTCGCCTTCAACAATATATATTTCTGACTGGGCCGGGATTCTGGATTGGCAATCGGCAAGTTTGCCCGGAAGAGAAGCTCCGTCCAGCGCACCTTTTCTGATTATCGCGTCTTTGGCGGCTTTGGCTGCGAGTCTTGCCTTTTGGGCAAGAAGAACTTTTTCCATAATTTTGCGGGCATCGGCCGGATTTTCTTCAAAATAGATATCGAGCGCTTCATTGATAGTTGACTGTACCAGTGGTTGGATTTCGGCATTGCCCAGTTTGGTTTTGGTCTGTCCCTCAAATTGCAAATGAGCGGCAGGCATTTTGATATAAACCACAGCGGTCAGGCCTTCCCTGGCATCGTCACCGGTAATATTGTCTTCTCCGTTTTTGAAAGCTCCGATTTTTTTGCCGTAGTCATTGATACTTCTGGTTAATGCCATACGGAAGCCCGTTAAATGGCTGCCACCCTCTATGGTATTAATGACGTTTACAAAGCTTTCTACGTTTTCAGCCAGCGTATCGTTGTACTGAATTGCCACCTGTATTTCTACGGAATCAACCAGTTTTTGAATATAAATCGGATCATGCAGGGTATTTTTGTTGGTATTTATGGCAGCAACCAGTGAGGAAATACCGCCTTCGAAATAAAAGTGATCTTCTTTTTGAGCGTTTTCCTCATAAATATGAAAATAAAGTCCCGAGACAAGATAAGCCCGTTCTTTAATTAATTTTCTGATCGTGTCGTAGTCAGGATTTATTCCGTCTTTAAAAATAGTATTATCCAAAAGAAAGGAAGTGATGGTTCCTGATTTTATTTCCGGTCTGAAATTTTCGGGAACCTGTATATTTTTATAAAGAGCAGGTTCTTTGATGGTAATGACTTTGCTTGCCGGTTTACCTCTTTGATATTTCTGAAAGTGGTTGGTTTTTTCACGGACAACAGTCACTTCCATCCAATCGGAGAGGGCGTTGACAACCGAGGCGCCGACACCATGTAAGCCTCCTGAAACTTTGTAGGCGCGGCTGTCAAATTTACCGCCGGCATGAAGTTTAGTGTGGACAATCTCAAGGGCTGAAATATTATATTTGGGGACTTTATCAACCGGAATTCCGCGGCCGTCGTCCGTGACGGTGACGGAGCTGTCTTTGTGAAGAATTATCCAGACATTTTTGGCAAAACCGGCTAAAGCTTCATCGACGCAATTGTCGATAATTTCAGTGACGCAATGGTGGACACCGGTTATTGAAGTTGAACCGATGTACATTGCCGGACGCTTACGTACAGGATCAAGACCTTCAAGGACGACAATTTGTTCACCGGTATATTTTGCCTGCGAACTTCCGGAAGTTGACTCATTTTTACTATTTTGTCTTACCACATATAGATTATAGGGAAAGAAGTTTAAAGAATCAAGAATCAAGAATCACTTTCACACCCGTCGGGTGATACGAGGCTACACCTCTTACTTTTTCAGCTAGTCAAGCAGAAGATGTTTAATTTTAGCCAATTTTCTTTGATAATCAACTTGATTTTCAACAAATTTTTCATATTTTGAATTCGAGCCAGCCAAATGAACTATTAAGTCAACATTTAAAAATGATTCATCATTATTTACATATATTGGAAATGACGTAATGTTACTTACTTTTAAATCTTTAAATTCCATCAAAAAAGCGGTAACAGGGTTAAGGTGAATATACCTTGAAATATGTAAAAGTACTTCTTCACTATCAATATGGGTAGCTTTAAACGGTCTTTGAAATAATGCTCCATTTCTTTTGGTTTTTATGTTAATAAACCTAGCAAAACTATTTTGAAAATTTGAGAGAAATGTTTGAATTCCTTTATTTCGATTTTCTTTTAGAAGTAAATGGAAGTGGTTGGGCATTAAAGCATAGGCAAGTATTTCAACAATTGGTTTTTTGTTCGAGTTCCTTTTGATGTATTCTTCTTTTTCTTTTTCATTTAATCTTCGGAAATAAGAATATCTTAAACGTTGTTCAAATTTGTAAAACGATAACAATTCCAATGTTCTATTAATATCATTTTTTAAATGAAATATCTGTTCACCTCCATTTGAACGGTTAAATACATGGTAAAATTCATTTATTTCGAAGACTACTTTCCTTTTTCCCGACATTTTAAAATTAATTTAACAGGAAATCCGAGGGGTGTCAATTAATATCACCCGACGGGTGTGAAGGGGTGTGATGTGTTAAACACTTAAAATATCATGAAATATAAACTTCTGGCATTAGATATCGACGGAACAGTTGTAAAAGAACACACAAATATACCTTCTTCATCGGTGGTTAAAGCAATTCAACTTGCTAGAAAAAAGATTTAT
>DATDWK010000016.1:0-2730 GCA_035289685.1 Candidatus Dojkabacteria bacterium | reverse complement strand
CTTCACTGGCCCCGGTTTTTTACAATATTGGGAAAATACTGGGTATTTTAATTTTTGTACCGCTATTGGGCGGGAGCATCTGGGGCATAATAATCGGCACCATTCTTGGGGCAATCCTGCATTTAATCATACAAATTCCTTTGGTTTATTATTTAAGGTTAAAATTTAAGTTTAAAATTGCTTTTAAAGATGAGCATTTCCGTCAGGTTCTTAAATTGGGCTTACCACGTACCCTAAGCCTGGGAGCAGAGCAAGTTGCCAATATTGTAGATACGCTTATAGCTTTCAGTTTGTCAACAGTAACTTCGGCTGCGTTAACGGCTTTCCAGCTGGCCATGAGCCTGATGTCCTTTCCTTTGAATTTATTCGGCAGTTCCTTTGCCATTGCTTCTTTTCCGTCGCTGGCCAAGCTGCACATCCAGGGCAAACGCGTGGAGTTTTCCACGTTATTATTAAGAATTTTCAACCAGATAATTTTTCTGGCTTTGCCGGTTACGGTATTCTTCCTGATTTTGCGTGTACCTGTTGTGCGTCTGGTTTACGGTATTTTCGGAGGAGAATTTTCCTGGCACGATACTTTGCAAGTTGCTTGGGTGCTGCTCTTTTTCTCACTGGGAATTCCATTGGAGTCTTTACGCAGTGCCATATTCCGGGCATATTTTGCCATCCATAACTCGGTAGTTCCCCTGATTTCCAGTGTTTTTGTTGTAGTTCTGGGAATTGTTACCGGTATTCTATTCAGCAACTATTTCAGCCATTTCAACACTTTTACAGTTCAGGACATGCATTTTAATGTTAATTATTTTTTCAGCCGCGGCAGCGGGGAAGCAGGCATCGGAGGACTGGCTTTAAGCTCAAGTCTTGTCTTTATCCTGGAATTCCTGTTTTTGCTGTATATTTTATACCGGAAAAAATTTATTTATGAATTAAAGCCGTTTTTCAAGCAAATTGCCAAAAAATTCCTGGCTGCTTTGGTAATGGTCGTGGTTTGCTATGCCATGACTAAATTGTGGGAGGAAATTCTGGATACTGCCAAGACCCTCCAGCTGATTGTGCTGACTTTGAGTACTTTCGGTGCTTCATTTATGGTTTATGTTTGGACCAGTTTTATCCTTGATATTGAAGAGGTGCAGGTATTTGTGGAGTTGCTGGTGCGCATTGGCAGGAAAATTCTGCGCAGACATGATCATATACAGCAGGAACATGTCCAGCTCAACGGGGAAAGCCAGCTGCCTTAAGGTGCTTTTGCAAAAAAGAACTTTTAAGCTTTTTAAAGCGATAAAAAAGCCTCGACCATTCAGAGAAAATATCCTAAAATATATTAAAAATTATATTGATTAACATGGCCAGATTAAAATTTCCCAATCCCTTTGGAACCAAGAGCGGAGAACGCGAAAAATATATACCCCCGAAATACCAAGACCAGATGCCGCAAGAGGGGGAGGTTGTGGAACCAAAGGTTCAGGCAAAGCCGGAACCTGATGCAACCCAGCAGCATATTGCCCAGTATCAGACAGTCCACCACCACCATTACTACGGCGAAAAAAAATCTCTGAAAGACTTGGATATTTCTTACAGGCATGAAGATGATGAGCCTGAAGACGGTGATGAAGAATATGATGACGCTGATCAGGAGGAACGCGAACGCAAACCCCGGTATCTTGGTCCGGGCTGCAATCCCTTGGCTCTGCTCAAAGGACTGTTTACCATTATTATGATTCCGTTTAAAGTGTGGGGTTTTATCAGATCACTGATCTGGCTGATCGTTTTTTTAATTTTGGCACTGATATTTGTTGTAGTTTTTAAACCGGCTGGATTATGGAATCCTTTAAAGAATATTATTAACGGTGACATACACCTGCCGGTTATCAGCGAAGTAAACAGCGGAGAAACTTATTTAAAAATTAATGATTTGGGCAAAGTAAACAGGTCTGTAAGCCTGAATGAATCGGAATTTACGAGTCTGGTAAGGTCAAAGCTGCAGCCTGCTTCGGAGCTGCGCATCGGTTTTGAGGAAAATCTTATGAAGTTTTATTACAATATTGATAATGCTGAAATGCCTTTATGGCTGGTAATTTCGTTTAAAGTGAATCAGGGGTCGGAAAAGCTGGAAATTGCAGGAATTTCTATAGGATCCATCGGAGTTCCGGAATTTTTTGTTTCATTTTTAAGCAACCAGCTGGGTGGTTTGCAGGGAATTATCAATAATGCCATTACGGGAAATACTGCTGTAACATTGATAAATCAGCTGCTAGACGAACAAAAGCTAGATGACCGTATTTCCCTTAAGACTATTGTTTTTGAAAAGGAGAAAATAACCTTGAATTTTAGTTTTGATTCAGCCTTCAATTTATAATTAGCGTATGATCAAATTTTTTCACGGTGACAATACTTTTGCCAGCTGGAATGCCCTGCAGGAAGTACTGTTGCAAAGCGGCAGCGGGTATAAGACCATAGCAGGAGACGAGCTTGACAGTCTCCAGGAAATCTTTCTGGCGCTGGACAGTCTGCACATGTTTGCAGCTGCGCCGGAGATTACTGTTGTCAAGCGCATTTTCAATAACCGTAAACGGTCTTTGGTTAATGATCTGCTGGCGCAGCTGCAAAAAAGGTCATTAAAAGAACTCCGGCTTTTGATCTGGGAGGATAAAAAAGTCAGCAGCGCCAGCAAACTGTTAGGTTTTTTTCAGGATTCAGGAGAGGTCCTTGAATTTAAACCTTATGATATCA
>DATDWK010000015.1:0-2084 GCA_035289685.1 Candidatus Dojkabacteria bacterium | reverse complement strand
GATGAGATGGTAAAATTTCTCAATTTTTCCAATTCCTGGGAATATATCCGGAAAACACCCGGCAAACTTGATCAGCAGCTCGGGAGTGAGTTTACCAAAGGTATTGAACTTTCCGGAGGGCAGTGGCAAAGGCTGGCAATTGCCCGGGCTTATGCCAAAAGGTCGCCTATACTAATTTTAGATGAGCCGACTTCAGCTGTTGATGCTAAAAGTGAGATGGAAATATTTGACCGGCTGAACAGGGAAATGAAAAATAACACGCTCATTTTTGTTTCCCACCGCTTTTCCACCATTAAAGACGCGGCAAGGATCGTCGTTATGGACAAAGGCATGATAATCGAAGACGGTTCGCATGAGAGTTTAATGAAAATGGACGGAAAATATGCCCGGTTATATAAAATCCAGGCGGAAAGATATTTGAGGAAATAAACCTAGTCTTAATAAATAATTACCGGGGTGCCGATGGGGGCCCAGTTAAAGAGCTGTTCAGCTTCAGGAATTTTCATGTTGACGCAGCCGTGTGACATGGGCTGGCCGAAATTGTTGTGCCAGTATGCTCCGTGGAAGGAGTAGCCTTTATACCAGGGGATTTGGCTGTTGCCGTAGAACATCACCCAGGGCACATTGGGCAGATAATAATAGGTGTTTCTTTCTTTACTTCCTCCAGACATTTTTTGCGCCCTGATTTTGCGTTCGATGGTGAAATTGCCTTTGGGAGTCGGCGCCCATTTACCGGTGGAGACGACAAAGTCGAATAATTTTGAATTACCGTCAAAACCGTAGACATGCTGAAGCTGCAAATTGACTTCAATCCGTTTGGCTCCGACCGATTCTCCCAAGACGTAAGCAAAAGAATCAAAAAGCGCAGGCACCGTCACTTTGTAGCCTAAAAATTCTCCGGAAGTTTCTGAAGAATCATACTGTTCGGATAGTTCCTGCCGGCTGTTTTGCGGCATACAGCCCAGGACAGAATTAGATTGTTGCTTTTTGGACGGAAGATTCAATAATCCCAGCACCACCGACTCAACAAAAGTAAGAACTACCAGCAAATAAGTAATTTTTTTCATCAGGGTTTAGGGATATTCGATTGAAATATTTCTTAATGTCCCGATAATGTCATATTTATTACTAGGATCTGGTTTAAAAATTCCGGTTACTATTATTTTTTTCCCTGTACCTTCTATTCCTGAGATCAAATCTTGCTGATCGGGAATTTCCAAACTGTAATAATTGCCATCTTCACCTAAAAGTCCAATAGCGCACTCCAGCGTTTGTCCACCGCTTTTATTTCTATGAGGCAGGCAGACGATTTCACCTTCAACTGTTTTTTGATTGACTGTTGAATTTGTTTCTATGGTTTTTATACTATCAACAAGAATATAGGGTTCACATCCACATGTCATCGCCTCACAGTAATTTTCCTGACCAGGATAATTACCAATAACTTCAACCCTTTTTCCGATATATTCAGTATCAATTGGAACAGGAGTTCCATCCGCTTCATTAGACAGGTGTAGCAGTAAAATTTTGGTTTGATCGGCTAAATAAGTACCTTCATCAGCGACAAGATATAATCCGTCAGAACAAAATACCTGTTTTTCCGTAATTTGTTTTCCTGTTTGAACAGTACCGGTAAATTTTACAGTTTTAATGATGGAGGAAGTCGGTTCCGCTGTAGGGATAATGGGAAAAACTCTCGGCTCTTCAATTCTTTTATTGAAAATTTTAGTGCCGGTAAGTATCAGTAACAAAATACCTAAAACAAAAGTTGATATCATCCAGGGGTCAACTTTTGCTTTTCCGGCAATTTGAACAGGCTGATTTTCCGTTTTTTGTCCGGCTGCTTGGCTATTTTGATTAACAGAATTATTTTTGTTATCCATATGGGCTTTTTTAGAATTTAAGCAGTACTTTCAATATAGCATAGTCTGTCAGCGTTGACGTTAAAGGTATTAAGAAATGGGTAAATCGTGGAAATTAATCTTTACGCATCAAATTTGTCTAATTGTACTCTCAGCCAGAATCGAACTGGTATCTACTCCTTAGAAGGGGTTTTTTCTGTCCGTTGAGCCATGGGAGCTTAT
>DATDWK010000014.1:0-4371 GCA_035289685.1 Candidatus Dojkabacteria bacterium | reverse complement strand
CATTTGCCCATAGTGCATTGCCGCTGCTGTTAATGTGCTGGGCATAGATATCTAGCTCGTCAAACATTAAAGGACCGGCACGATAGTCTTCCCAGACTACAATAGCACCGTTGGCACCATCGCTGACAATGCTGTCAGAATTAAATACCTGGGAAAACTGCGCCGTTACCACGGGAACACCTCCGGCTGCCCAAAGAAGATTTCCGGTTGCGTCAACCCTTTGTATATATATGTCTTCATCAACTGAGGATCCCGATTCATCAGGCCAGGCAATTATTGCTCCGCCATTATCGTCGGATATAATAACCTGATTGTATTCAGCTCCAGCCATACTGGAAATCTGCACCCCGCTTGCCGCCCAGAGTCTGCTACCGGCACTGTTTATCCGCTGGGCATAGAGATCAGATTCTCCTACAACTCCAGATCGTGCGTCATTCCATACAATAATTGCTCCGAAATTGCTGTCGGGTATCATCCTAGTCAGTCCTTGCCTGTCAACTTCGGCATTGACAACTATGCCGTTAGCCGCCCAAAGAATGTTGCCGTTATCATCCAGCCTTTGAGCGTAAATATCTGAATTGGGATTACCCAGTCTTTCATCATCCCAGGAAACTATAATGCCGCCGGCTCTGTCGCTGATTAAACTTGGCAAAAGTTGGTTGTCTGCGGCATCGCAGACAACAACACCATTAGCCGTCCAAAGTGCGTTGCCATTGCTGTCAAATCTCTGGGCATAAATATCCCTGTTGGCAAATCCGTTCCGTTCATCCTGCCAGACTACGAATAAACCACCGTTGCCGTCGGGGATTGCCTGGAATGCCCACTGATTATTTGCTGCAACGACTACAGGAACTCCGTTGCTGGTCCAGTTGGTAGAAATTATTCCCCCAACTACTTTGGTATTTGAAACAACGACAAAAAAAATCCCGCTGAAAATTACGGTTAATAATTTTAATATCAGAAAATTTTTCAACTATATTTTTTTAAATATATTTAAGGTTATGAAAATTCTCAATCCAAGTCAATCATATGTTAATATATCCGGATTTTTCCAGATAGGATTACTTGACAAATGGGTTTCTTGTTAATAATCTATTCACATAAGTTTATAAAGGCAACAATGAGCGACTATTATGATGAGGATGAAGATAATCCCTCTCAGAATTTTGAAAATGATCTTTACGGTGAATATACCGATGATGAAGATTTTTTAAAAGAAGTAGAAGATTTAAATATTCCTGATTTTGACCAGCATTCATTTGAAGATGCCAATGAGGAAAAGGCTAAAGATGAAGATACCCGTGCAATAAAGACTTCCAAGCTGCAAAAAAGTGTTCATTCCAAATAATTATGTCAAAAAATTTTTCTCAAGAGCTGCTGCTAATTTTTGTACTCTTTATTATATTAGTACTTATTGGAATCGGTACCATGTCTGCAAAACCTGCAGAAAGTAATCTGCACTTAGCAAAAATTACCGTGATCGGCAATTTGGAAAATGACGGAGGTTTTTTTTATCAAAATGTTACAGCGGAAATTGTCGATCCGGCTTTTTCCGGTCAAAATACCTTTTCCTTAAGAATTCAATTGGAAGATCCTGACTTTGAAAAAATATTAACAGGCACTTATATAAATGTTAAACGGGTTCCCAGTTCAGTCAGCCTTCCTGTTACTCCGGACGGAGAATCTTCAAGTGAAACTCCAACCTTTATTTTCACAGGCTACAGCCGGGGAAATACTTTATTTTGGCTGGTATTGCTATTTCTGGTTTTTTTACTGGTAATGCTGGGAGTAGAAGGTTTTAAATATATTTTACCCTCTTTGCTAATGGTAATCTGGATTGTTTCGGGGAATTTAACATTTTCTTTACACGGAAATAATATTTATCTGGCGAGTTTTGCAATTTTAATGTTGTTGGCATTTTTTAGCATTTATTTGCAGGCAAAAAATTTTAAAATAGCCATAATTGTCGTTATTTCACAGGCAGTAACACTATTTTTAATATTATTGATAAACCTGGTGTTATTTGAAAAGCTATTTTTAAACGAGCTTTATTATGAAAATTTGAATGTGCGCGTATTGGGATTTGCAGAGTACTGGAGCCTTTTAAACGTAGTGGTAGTATTTATCAGCTTTGGAGCAGTAATTAATGCAACTCTTGATGTAGTCAAGGGAATGACGACTTACAAGCAGAATATTCCCGGAGTTACCAATTTGGGATTGATCAAAGAAGGCACCAGGCACCATCAAATTGCCATTGCGCGTATCATAAATGTGCTTTTTTTCGTATTTCTGGGATTGATGCTTATCAACCTGTTATATTTTTCCAGGGAAAAATACCTTAATTACTGGGATGATCCCAATGTGGTATTTTTAATACTATTGTTTATTAATTCCGCAAGTGCAGCACTTTTAGTGGGGCCGGTGTCGGCAATTATTACTGCTGTTTTTATTAATACCGCAAACAGGAATAATGGGCAAATCACCCTGAAAAATTAAGATATGGTATACTAACAAGGTTGTCAATAAGACTATTTAAATATGGAAACTAAAAAAGCCTATAACTTTAAAAAAGAAAAACTTGCTGACGACCAGGTTAAGTTAATTATTCAGGTTGCCAGTGAAAAGTACCTCAAGGAAAAACAGCATGTTTTTAAAGAGTTGTCAAAAGAAATTGTGATTCGGGGATTCCGCCCAGGAGCAGCTCCGAAACTAATGATCGAGGCACGCTTAGGAAATCGCTTATACGAAGAATTATTCAATCATTTACTGCCTGAAATAACTTGGGAAATCCTGCAAAGTGAAAAACTGAATCCTATTAATCAGGTTCAATACCAGGTTACCAAGTTTTCAGATGCAGAAGGACTGGAATTTACAGCAATTTTTGCAGAATTTCCCCAGTTTGCACTGGGAGACTTGCAGAAAATCAAAATTAAAAAATCGGAAGCTGAGCTTACTGATAAGGAACTGGATACAGAGGTAAATAATGTTATCAAAGTGTATGGTAAAAATAAGCATTCTGAAAAGGAAAAGAATGATTTGCAACCGCCTGCTGACGATGTAATTAAAGCATGGAAACTTGGTGTAAACAATCTTAGCGAGTTACGCAATTTGGTAAAAAATCAGCTGCTTTCCCGTAAAAAGCAGGTGGAAGAGGAAAAGTGGCTTGCGGCTGTTATCAAGGAAGCCGTTGCTTTGTCAAAGATTTCAGCACCTAAAATTTTGATTGCTGATGAACTGGCACGCAAAGAAGCCGATTATAAAAAACAAATTACAGAATTGGGTTTAAAGCTGGAGGATTTTCTGGCAACACAAAAAACCGGTTTAGCAGACCTGAAAAAAAAGTGGCAGGAAGAGATTGAAGCAAGACTGGCGCAGGAGCTGCTGTATGTTGAGATTGCCCGGGTAAATAAGATTAATATCACCAATGAAGAGATACAGCAGGAACTTGCAGCAATTAGTGACCCCAAATTAAAAGAGCGTATGGAAACAGCTGAGGGCAAGCGCTATATTGCTACTATTAAACTGCAGCAAAAAGCTTTGATGTGGTTAAAGCAGGAGGTTGAAAAAAATACATAAATACTCCAAGATAGGAGCAGAAAAACTTCATTTTTACAGATTTGTTTTTAAAAATATTAAATACTAAAAATTTCCGGAATTTAACACTGACGTACAACGCCAATAGCGGAATAAATGTTGTTTACGGCAGGAACGGTGCCGGTAAAAGCAATTTCCTGGACGGCATATATTTTTTAACTTTTGCCAAATCTTTTAAGCCTTACGCAGAGAAAAATAATATTTCCTGGAAAAGAAACACTTTATTTGCCTCTATTACCGGTACTTTTTTACAGGATGAATTTACAGAAGATTTAAAACCGGCAGAATTTAAAATTATTTTCAGCAGAGGCTCCGGTACCCAAGAGATAAATGAATTAAAAAGGTTTGAAATTAACGGTGTCGGCAAATACCGCAGCAGTTTTCTTTATAAAATTCCGGTAGTGCTTTTTGCACCGCATAATATAAATTTAATTGCCGGAAGCCCTGAAATCAGACGCAGTGAACTGGATGATTTTTTAAGCATGATAAGTCATGAGTACGCGGAAAAAATTACCGGCTACAAGATTGTAGTACGGAACCGCAATAAAATACTGCAAAATATCAGCAGGGGAACTAGCCGTCAATCGGAGTTAAAGTTTTGGAATCATAAATTAATAGACCTAGGATCATATATAACCGGAATGCGCATTTTCTTGCTTGCAGATTTTCAACCGGGGTTAAAAAAAGATGCCCGTACCTTATTTTCTGATGAACTGGCAAACCTTTCCATTAAATATTTATCCAAACTATATGAATTTGAGAAAAATAAAAGTTATT
>DATDWK010000013.1:0-4674 GCA_035289685.1 Candidatus Dojkabacteria bacterium | reverse complement strand
AAGGATACGAATGCGGTATACTCTATAAAAGTATAGTTTTACTTGAACTGGAGTTAATAAAATTCGAATAATGGGTGATGAGGGATTCGAACCCCCGACCCCTTCAGTGTAAATGAAGTGCTCTAGCCAGCTGAGCTAATCACCCCGAAGAAATCCTCTAATTTTAAAAAATCGCTGCTGAATTTTTCCAGAGTTACAAACAATTATATGCCGAGGGGTGGGATCGAACCGCCGACACCGCGATTTTCAGTCGCGTGCTCTACCAACTGAGCTACCTCGGCATAATTATTTATTTGTAGCTCTTAGATTTAGAAAAGTAATTTGTCTTAAAGATTATATGAAAATCCTTTATTTTAAACAAGATACCACACGGAAATTCCTTAAATTGAGATCAATAAAGAGTTTGAGAATATTATAGGAAATAAAGCCAAAGTCCTAAAAGCATGCAAAAAAAGGAAACCAGCCAAAAGCGCATTACTACTTTTTCCTCACTCCAACCTAATAATTCAAAATGATGGTGCAGCGGTGCCATTTTAAAAAGCCTGCGTCCCAACACCCTTCTAAAAAAACTCTGGATAACAGTACTTAAAATCTCCACCACAATCGGAGCCGCAATTACCAGCAGTAATAAAGGTTTACCCAAAATGAATGCCAGCGAGGTAAGCAAGACACCCAGCGCAAATGAACCGGTATCTCCCATCTGGACACGGGCAGGAGAAATATTAAAATATAAATATGCCAACAAACCGCCTACAATTGAACCTGCTATAAATGCTACTGTAAAATTTTTTTCAAATACCGCTATGATCATAAAACCTATAAAGGCTATAGCTGCCATACCTGCTGCCAGACCGTCAAGACCGTCAGAAATATTAACAGCGTTGGTAAATCCCAATAAAATAAAAACAGCAAAGGGAACTATAAAATATCCCAGATCAATATCGGCTATTAAAGGTAGCCATAAATTTCCGCCAAATACGCGGTAAATAAAAATCCCAAGTATAATACCCAAAATTCCTTGTATTATTAATTTCTCATGTGCCCTTAAACCTGATCCCGGGTTAGATTCAAATGAGTGCATAAATCTTTCAAATATAAACCAGGGAAAAAGTATTAAATACTGCAACCTTACTAAAATGCTTTTATGCACTTTAATCAACTTAATAATTCTGCCAATACTTCGGGCTTTTCGCGCCTGGCCGAAAATATTTAAAATATCATCTATAGCTCCCAGGAGCGCAGCACAGGAAAATAATAATAAAATAACCAAAGTCACCAAAGAAAAATTAAGGAAAATATTTACCAGAATTGCGCTGAAAATAAAAATCAGGCCTCCCATTATCGGAGTACCTTCCTTAATTTTGCGACTTTCTATTAGTGTGGAGAAATCAACTTCAGAATGCCTGATAATGTTAAAACGGTAGAGAATATTGATTAAAGGGACTGAGATACCAGCCGCCAGAAAAAAGGTTATTAGGATGATACTTACAAGTTGAAATAACTCTTCCACGTATTAATTAAGTTATTTATAAAATTGTGCATTTACACTGTAAAATTTTTTAACCAACTTGACAAGAATTCTTTTATTATCACAAATTTTAAAAAATATAGGGTAAAACATGCAGCTCTTCGTTGGAACAGTCTTTGCCGCATTGGGAAAACTCCAGGTTCTGAATCTTTTTATAAACCAATGCTATTTCCTGTCCCAGATTTTCTACATGTTCATTAGTTAATTCGAAAGTTTTTGAAATCAACTGATCAGCATTTTTCTTACTTGATTCTAAAAAGGCAATGATGCCCTGTTTAACTTGCCAGTCTAAATATGCTGCGTTTTCACAAAGAATTTTATAAAAAACCAACTGCTTGAAATAATCACCGAAATGCGATTCACTTGCCTTTTGTAAACCCCTGTCAACATTTCCAGTCTTATAATCAACAACCGCAATGGCATTTTTTGTCAAAAAATCCAGCCGGTCAATCTTTCCCGTAATAGGAATTCCTTTATAGAAAATATTTTTGGAAGAAAAATTGTATTCAACCTTAATGACTTTGGGTAAAATATTTTCTTTTTGCTGCAGGTGTTTCCAGTAATTGGTTAAAATTCTTTCCCCTTTTGTACGATTTTCCTGAAATTCCTTGCCCGACAATATCTCCCTATTTAAAGCATTATAAAAAATTTTAAAAATTCGCCCGAGTTCTGCTTGTTTTTGTGTACTTTGCCAGATCCGGGCATACTCGGCTAAAGCACTATGCACGGCCGTTCCCAAAGCAGCACTTTTGCTTTTTAATTTAGGAATTTTTAAAACCGTTTCATAAAAAAAACAGCGTGGACATTTATTATATGAAATAAGATTGCTGACATTTAATTTGTAATCTTTTAAAACGTTTTTCAAATACTTCCTGGCCTGGTCTGAGAAATCCTGTAAGGGAATTCCTTGGAAAATAAGTGACAGCTTTTTAATTTCCACTTCTTTGGTGATATCTTCTTGGGGTTGACCTGTTGTTACAGTAACTTTTTCTAATAAGTTATCAGCGATATCAAGAAGAAAAGCACTGGGTTTTTGCGGCTTATTATTCCGGTTTGTAACTGCGTAAGTTATAATTGCCTCCTGTTTAGCCCGCGTCAATGCAACATAAAATAATCTGCGCTCATCGTCATCTGCCTGGGTAATTAATTCATTTTTTAATAATCCGTAGGGAATTCTGATGCTGTTTTTACTGCTGCGTCCTCCCCACTTTTTACTATTAAATTTATAAATAAATACATATGCAAACTCCAAGCCTTTTGCAGCGTGTGCCGTCATCAACTGTATTTTATTTTCCGTGGGATCCTGGTAAATGTCTTTAATTTCAATACCGTATTCAATTGCCAGCCGCATATCCCTGATAAAATCGTGCATATGATAATTTTCCCAATCTTTTCCGGCTTCAATGCCGGTTTTTATTTCCTCATAAAGCCGGGTTAATTTACTTAACAATGCCAGGGCATTTCCCTGTTTTAGAGTGTACTGATAAAAACCGCTTTCCCTGATAATTTCTGTAAATCCCGTTAAAGCATTCTTTTCAGCCAGAACCTGCCGCCAGTTAAATAAATTTTTCGTAAATTCCAGAAAATTTTTAATATTTTTAACCCTAGCCTGCTTTAATTTATTGGCATCGGCAATAGTGTCCAAAAGGCCGATTCTGGAATAATTGCTAAAGCGGTAAATTTTTGCCAAGTCAAAAGGATCAAAATTCCATAAAGGCAGCTGCATCAGTATAAATAATTGATAATCCTCGTCAAAAGACTGCCCTGTTAAAAAATCAAATAAATTCAATAATTGTTTGATCATCTGATCGCTAAATACATTTACACCTTTTTCAAATACAAAGTGAATTTGGGATTTTATCAATAAATCCTGCAAGGAGAGTGCGTCTTTGTTATCCCTGTAAAGAACGGCAATTTCCTCTGCTGAAACTCCTTGTTTCAATAAACGGCTGATTTCCGTAATCAGAAAATAATCCTGGTCCAGTTCCGTGGCAAACTCCCTTACTTTTACCGGAATTAAGGGAAATTTGATGCTTTCAGCAGTTTGCAGCTGCTTTTTAATTTGCGGGATTTTTTCCTGAATCCTAAAAGTATTGTGTTTTATTAAGTCTGAGGCAGCATCTAAAATTTTCTGCTGGCTGCGGTAGTTTTGAAAAAATTCAATAATTTCCAGGTCTTCTTTATACAGGTTCTGTTTATAATTATTAAAAAAGAAAAGCAGGTTTTCCAAGGATGCACCCTGAAAACGGTAAATTGCCTGGTCATCATCGCCTACAACAAAGATATTCGGATTCGGGAAAAAACTCCCCAAAAGCTTTAAAGCCTGATTTTGGGAACCGTTGGTATCCTGGTATTCATCAACCAAAATATATTGATACTGTTCCTGATACTCCTGAAGCAAATCCCGGTCGTCCTGAAACTTGGAAACAGCAAATAAAATCATATCTTCAAAATCATATCTCCCCGAAGCCCTCAGTTCGTTGGTGTAAGTCCGGTATAATCTGGAAAATTCCTGCTGTTTTTTCAGATTGGTATTTGAGAAATCCTTTTTTTTAGCTGTTTTTAAATAATTTTTAATCCGAGTTCTGGCTCTGCCAGCTTCCTTTGTATCTTCATACCGGGTATTTAAATAATCATGAAATAATTCTTTAATATACCCAACAAATGAAAATTTCTGGAATCCTTTCTCCTGGAACTTTTTAAACAGATTTTCCAAGTCAGTGTCTTTTAAAGAACGGCCGTTGATATTAATAAAGTTTTCCACATCCTCCTGAACTTCCTGCCAAAATCTTAAATTTTCCTGTACAGCAAATTCATATATTTCCGGGGTAACCAGTTCTTTTTTTAAATCTGCAATTGTTTTGGCTATATCTTTTAAATATGCATAATTATTTCCATAAGGTTTAAGAATGCTGTCACTTTCAAAATCAGAGATTATTCTCTCCAGTATTTTATATTTTTCCAATTCAGTTAAGGCTGAAAGATTTTTACCCAACTCAGGAAATTTTTCCGGATGTGTTTGAATTACTTCATTGCAAAAAGAATGAAAAGTACAAATCTGTACGTAATAACCGGCACTGCCGATAATTTTAATAAGTCTATCCTGCATGGCGTTGACACCACTTTCTGTAAAAGTCAGACATAAA
>DATDWK010000012.1:0-3376 GCA_035289685.1 Candidatus Dojkabacteria bacterium | reverse complement strand
AAATATTCAGAATTGCTGAAAGTCTCAATAGTATTTTGATAGATTGTTGTGGACAACGGATATTTAAGTTTATTAATTTCAAGATAGTCAAGCACGCGGTTCACCAGGTTAAATCTTTGCAGATTACTTTCAGCAACAACTAAAACTCCGTGATATTTTCTGGTATTTCCGAATTTGTAGGTGCTTGAAGCATACCCTCCTAAACCGTTGGTTACAAGATATTCCTTAGCCTCCAGAATTTCATTAGAGTTTGCGCCTGACATAATTAGTCAACTGGAATTTAAAATCATTAAAAATATTCATAAAATTTATATAGGCATCATAAGGAGAATCATAGGGACTGAAATAAGCATGAATATCACCATCATTCCAGTATTTTGTCGACATATAATAAAAATGGTCTGACGTCTGTAAACGCCGCCAGGTATGTAACAACATATCTTTTGCCGAGATGTCGTTTATTAAATCCAGGACATCGCGCACCTGCTGTTCGCTTTGAAAAACAATTCGCATAGCCTCCTGCTGCATTTTATTCCCGAGCCAGGCAGATAAATCCCTTTCCATATCAGCCCAGGACATTAGCTGGTGAATATCCAAAATACCCCTGGAGCTATATTCTTTAATTGTCTGCGAAGGTGTTTTAAAAGTAACTCCTCTTTTAATTAATTCCTCGGGAACTCTGGCAAAAAACTCAAAAATGCCGGTATCTTCCCACTGGTGTTCGCCGAATGTTTCAAAATCCATAAACAGGTTAATAGTATCTCCGGGAGTTTCCGCAACCCAGTCTGCATACTTTTCTGCTGTAAGCGGGAATCCTTTCCAG
This sequence comes from Candidatus Dojkabacteria bacterium, assembly GCA_035289685.1. Taxonomy (GTDB): domain Bacteria; phylum Patescibacteriota; class Dojkabacteria; order B142; family OLB20; genus DATDWK01. Next base: position 2,553 of record DATDWK010000012.1, on the reverse strand, counting down.
GTCTTATCGGAAAATCTGAAAGCTACATCATCCGAAAGACGGTAATTTTTTAATAAGACTTCTATTTTGGGTGAAATTTTATCAACAAATCTCTGGTTTTTAACAACTTTAGCGTCTCCCTCCTGCAATTTAAATTTTGGTGCTTCATACATATAGTTGGGTGATCTATCTTGTAAAAAATAATCCCAGCCTTCTGCCAAAATTCCTTGAAAACCTAGCTTTCTGACAAAATTGGCAATTTCATTGTTATAAATTAATTCAGTATTTCTAAAAATCTTCGGCCGCGTTCGGAAATATTTCCAGATAGCTTTGCGGTGCAAATTAATTTGCTCGGCAAATTCTAATTTAGAATATAAAAAGCTGAGCGAATGATAGTAAGTCTCGCTTAACATCTCGACTCTTTTAGTTTTTACCAGCTCCTGAAAGCTTTTTAAACATTCGGGTTCAAATTCCCAAAATTGTTCCAGGGCAATACCTGAAATTGAAAAACTGAAACGTAATTCCGGATGTTTCTTCAACAATTTCAATAATAAATTATTCATGGGGTAATAGCACTTGTTGGCTACTTTTTGCAGGTATGCCTGGTTGGATTTGCCGCCTGAATGAGTAAAATAGTCTTTACCCGTACCGATATCAAAATATGTGAACTTGGTCAGGCGCAATGGCTGGTGCACTTGAAAGTAAAAACATACTGATTTACCCGGATTTTTGCTCATTTTTTAAGTGCATTGTACTGTTCAATAACTAAGTCAGCCTGGGTATCCCAATTAAGCTTTTCCAGGTCGTGGTATCCGTTTTCCACCAGAGTTTCCTGCAGGCTTTCATGTCCCAATACAGCCAGTATTTTATTTGCCATTTCATCAATATCCCAAAAATCAACCTTTAAAGCGTTTTTTAGCACCTCACTAACACCTGATTGTTTGGAAATTAATACAGGTGCACCATTTTTAATTGCCTCCAGTGTCGTTATTCCAAAAGGTTCGGATGTTGAAGGCATTACAAATAAATCGGCGTTACGGTACATTTTATCTACCTGGTCATGGTTTAAAGCACCTGCAAATGTTACTTTGTCAGAGATACCCAAATCAATACTTAAGTTTATCAACTGCTCTAACATGTTGCCTTTACCGACAAAGACAAATCTGATATTGGGCATAGCATTTAATACTTTTTGTGCCGCTCGAAGTAAATAATCTCCGCCCTTTTGTACAGAAAGCCGGGCAAGAAATAAAACCATTTTTTCTGAATTAGTGAATTTTTCAGCGGTTTCTGAAAAATTCTGCCCCTCTTTTTCAATTGCATTATGTACAATCACAATTTTCTTGGGATCAATTCCGTAATGCTCCACAATTTTATTTTTATTGAATTCTGAAAGGGCAATTATTTTATCAGCAGCCAATAATCCGCGCAGTTCGAATTCTCTGATAGCAGAATTGGGATTATTTCCGGTGCGGTCATACTCTGTTGAATGTACATGCACAATCAATGGAATATTAAACAGTTTTTTTAATTTAATTCCCGCGTCAAAAGTCATCCAGTCATGAGCATGTATCACATCAAAAGTTCCAAAAGCTGCGATTTTAATTACTCTTAAAGAATATGCCTTCATTTCTTCAAAAAGATTGGGGCCGTAGATTTCATATTCCAGATCCAGCTTACCGGCATGTTTTCTTAAGTTCCATAGATTTGCATAATCCCCGTAAGCTAAATAAGGTGTTAATAATGTTGTTACTGAGTGTATTTTTAAGGAATTTTTAAGATCATCCAGTGAAACAATAGATGCATCAACAAGATTGGCTTGTTCAATTTTGACATTCCCCGGTAATTTGGGAACCACAAAGGTCACTGCCATACCCTTTCTTACTAAACTATCTGTTAAAGCCCGGCAAACAATACCCAATCCCCCAGATATAACAGGGGCATACTCCCATCCCAGCATTAATATTTTCAACGCTTTCATTTGGCAGTGATCAGACTTGTAATTAATCTTTCACTTCTTTATAATATAATATGTTTTTACAGAGAAGGAAATATTTAAGTGAAATTTTCCTAAAAGTAAGTTTACTGCTTAAAGTAAACAATACCAAAAAATAGAAAAAAGTAAATCGAGTAAATAAAAAAGGTGGAACCGTCCTAAATAAGGACCCTTGCAGAAATTTGTATTAATAATTTAAACAATCAAATATCTGCAAGGGTCCTTTTTTATTATACTTTATAAAATATCTAAAATGAACGATCAATATTACAACTTTAAGGGTGAAATTCCCCATTATGCTGATGAATCTCTTGAGCAATTTGATCTTTTTAAAATACGTCATAGCTGCGAACACGTTTTAATGCAAGCTATGCAGAATATTTACGGCAAAGATGCCTTCTATTTGGCTATGGGTCCGGCTATTACAGACGGTTTTTATTTTGATTTTGACCCGTTAGACCTGCAAATTTCTGAGGCAGATTTTCCCAAAATTGCAGAGGAGATGCAGAAAATTGTTAAACGCGCTTTGCCAATTAACAGAATTGAAATTGATTTACCAGAAGCCAGAAAAATGTTTA
>DATDWK010000011.1:0-2488 GCA_035289685.1 Candidatus Dojkabacteria bacterium | reverse complement strand
TGTCAGGATAAATCTTTAAATAACCAAGAAAAAGAATGGTCTGTCCGTTCGCCTGGAACTGATATTCATCAAGATTTACCTGGACAGTTGAGGCCAGCAGTCTGGCATCGGCCATTTGGCTGGCAAGAGCCCTCTGCCATACCAGTGTATACAACTTCTGCAGGTCGCCACTCAAATGGATAGCATTTGGTGCCTTATTAAAACTGGTAGGTCTGATTGCCTCATGTGCTTCCTGGGTTAATTTCCCCCTGGATTTATAAAATCTGCCGCCGCTTACCCCGTAATCCCCGCCCATTTTGCTTTTAATATATGTCTGGGCTGCATTAACAGCCTGCTTGGATATATACAGCGAATCCGTACGCATATAAGTGATTAAACCTGTTTCATAAAGTTTTTGGGCAATTCTCATGGTTCTGTTGGAACTCATACCGAATATGTTAGCCGCTGTCTGCTGCAGGGTGCTGGTTGTAAATGGCGGCTTCGGGGACCTTTTCACTTCTTTGCTTTCTACGTTGGTAATCAGCCAGTCCTTTTCGGCAACCCGGCGGGATATTTCCATACAAGCCTTCTTGTTGGGTATTTCAGGATTCTTGCCCTTGATTTTAACCAGTTTGAATTCGTTTAGGCCTTCCAATTTGGATTTTAAAGCCAGGACTTCCTTTTCTGCCTTACTCTTTTCCTGTTCTGAAGTATCTTTTTGTTCAGAGGTGGCTTCAGCGTTATTATCAACTTTAGGGGGTTCCGAGGTTTTAATTTCCAGCTTCACTTTACCGGATTTTTTACTGACGTAGGCAGATAAAGTCCAGTATTCCTGTGATTTAAATTTTTTTCTTGCATCCTCCCTGTCCACAATCAAGCGTACGGCTACAGACTGCACCCTGCCTGCCGATAATCCGATTACCAGTTTTCTCCATAACAACGGGGATAAATTGTAGCCGACCAGCCTATCTAAAATGCGCCTTGCCTGCTGGGCATTAACCAAATTCATGTCAATTGACCTGGGACTTTTTAAGGATTCATTTATGGCATCCTTGGTGATTTCAGTGAAGACAATTCTCAGCAATTTCTTTTTTCTATTTATAATCGATCCCCTATCGTTTATCAGTTTAGTTGCCCTGGCAATGTGCCAGCCGATAGCCTCCCCTTCCCTATCCCGGTCTACTGCCAAGATAAGGGTACTGGCTGATTTCAAATTTTTGATAATATTTTTAAGGGACTCAGGATTGGTCACTACATATTCGGGCTTAAAATCTTTTTTTACATCAATACCCAAATCTGACTTGGGTAAATCAATAATGTGACCTTTAGAGGCTATTACTTTAAAATCCCTGCCCAAATATTTTTCAATTGTTTTTGCCTTGGAAGGCGATTCCACAACCACCAACTGCATAGTTTATTCCTTTAAAAGCTGATATCTGCCTGTATAATCCCGGAAAATTTCACCCGAGATCTCCAAATTAACCAAAAGTGTTCTAAGGATTTTAACATCAACCAGCAAATTTTTTTGAATTTCACTGATACTCATAGGTTTACTGATTAATAAATCCCTTAATTCAGGCTTTATAATCAACCGGACTTTCCCGGTTTCGGTTTTACCCGAATTATTAACAGCTTCATTTTTAGCAGATTCTCCAGCCACTTGTAAATGTAAATCTGAAATTATTTCGTTCACACCTGTAAAAATCTGCCCAATATTTTCTTTGATAAGGTAATTGCAGCCCTGCGAATTTTCCAGGCCGAAATTGCCGGGAACCGCATAAACCTCACGGTTATAGTCGTTTGCCAGTTTTGCCGTAATTAAAGCACCGCTGTGCTCCGGAGCCTCAATAATTATTGTGGCTTTGCTTAAACCCGCAATAATTCTATTGCGCCTGGGAAATATTCCTTTTGAAATAACAGGCTGTTGATAAAATTCTGAAATTAATAATCCTTTTTGTTGAATACTTTCGTAGAGCCGCCAGTTGGTCCGCGGTACCGGTTCAAGAATTCCTGCGCCCAAAACAGCAATCGTCTTGCCGTGTTCTGACAGAACCGTTTCATGGACCAGGGCATCGACACCGAAAGCCATACCGCTGATAATGCAAAACCCCCGATCTACAAGCTCTTTGCAGATCATTTTGGTAAGATAATTCCCGTATGCAGATATTTTTCTGGTACCGACTACACTGATGCAGTTTTTCTCTCGTAGTAAACTGCTATCTCCTTTGATAAATAAGGCTGGCGGTGGATCGGCAATTTCTTTCAGTAATTCGGGATAGGCAGCTTCTCCAAAAACAACAAAATCCTTTAAAGAATATTTTTTTGCACTGGCTAAAACTTCGGATTTGTTTAAGTTACTCCGCAGTAATCTGTTTATTAAAAAAGTCCTGCGGGAATAAGCATCTTTCTTCGTTTTTTCGAGATTTAAAAATTCTAAAAATGCCCGGGCGCTGCCGAACCTCTCCATGGCTTGCAAAAAACAGGCTGGACCGCATCCCTTGAGCAAATG
>DATDWK010000010.1:0-3011 GCA_035289685.1 Candidatus Dojkabacteria bacterium | reverse complement strand
TATATTTGAAATTGACGAAAAAAGTGTTTACAATCCCAATCTATCAATTTCAGAAGGCGGATTGTTTCCCTGGTCGCGCATGGCAGACAATATTAATTCGTGGCATATGCAGCTTTTAGAACGGGTTGCCAATTCCGCAGGATTTTCTCTGCGGACTCCTTTAGGAAAACTGAACCCGGAACAGCTGAAAATTGTCTTATACGGTGCCGGATATTTACGCTATGAAGGCTTAATACCCAACCTTACCAGACGCTACCAGGAAACCGAATCAGATTACATCCGCCGCGAAATCGAACAATATATGAGAGAACTATCATGTCCGGAGTGCCAAGGAAAGCGCTTAAAACCCGAAGCCCTAGCCGTGACTATCAAACATAACAATATTCATGAATTGGGAAATCTGCCATTGCAGGATTTCAAAAAATGGCTTAAAAGTTTAAATTCTGCTGGGGATAGTTCTCCTGAAAATGACCAGCTGACTAACCAGGAACTCTTTATTGTCAGGCAGGTACTCAAAGAAATTTTGGTAAGGATTGAATTCCTGCTGGCTGTCGGCCTGGAATATCTCAATCTGAACCGCAACGCCCGCAGTTTGTCCGGAGGAGAAGCACAACGCATCAGGCTGGCTTCCCAAATTGGTACAGGTCTTTCCGGTGTTTTATATGTACTGGACGAACCTTCAATCGGGCTGCACCAAAGGGATAACCAACGTCTGATCAATACCTTGCAATCTTTAAAGCAACTGGGCAATACCATAATTGTGGTGGAACATGATCAGGACACGATCCTAGCTGCCGATCATGTGATAGATATCGGTCCCGGGGCTGGAGAACATGGCGGAGAAATTACAGCCAGCGGTACCCCGGGTGATATTAAAAACAACCAAGATTCCCTGACCGGACAATACTTGTCTGGAAAGAAAAAAATAGTACTAAAAGATATCCAGGCTGCCTCTGGAGAACTGCACAAAATTATCAATTCTTATAAAACTGAAACTTCCCAGGGCAAAGTTTTAAAATTACTCGGTGCACAGCATAATAATTTAAAAAATATCGACGTGGCAATTCCTTTGGGGAAATTCGTCGCAGTAACGGGTGTTTCCGGAAGCGGCAAGTCATCCCTGATAAATGAAACCCTGGTGCGGTATTTACGTAGTCTTTTTTATAACAACAAAGATATTCCCGGAAAATTCAGAAGTGTCAGCGGAATTGAAAATATCGATAAAATTATTGACATTGACCAGTCTCCCATAGGCAGAACCCCGAGGTCCAATCCGGCAACTTATACGGGTATTTTTACACCTGTCCGTGAACTATTTTCCAAAACTCCGGAAGCCCGCAGCCGGGGTTATAAAATGGGACGCTTTAGTTTTAACGTACACGGCGGCAGGTGTGAAGCCTGCCAGGGTGAGGGGTTAATTAAAATTGCCATGCAGTTCCTACCCGACGTATACGTAACCTGCGAAACCTGCCAGGGTAAAAGATATAACCGCGAAACCCTGCAAATTGATTACAAAGGGAAAAACATTGCCGATATTCTGGAAATGACTGTGGAAACTTGCACAGAATTTTTAACAAATATTCCTGTTATCCGGCAAAAGCTGGCGACTTTAAACGAGGTAGGTTTAGGCTATATCAAGCTCGGGCAGCAGGCAACTACGCTTTCCGGGGGTGAAGCACAGCGCATTAAATTGGCTTCGGAATTGAGCAAACGCAATACCGGCAAAACATTATATGTACTTGATGAACCCACGACAGGTCTGCATTTCGAAGACCTCTGCAAATTACTTATCGTACTGCATAGTTTAGTTGCCAAAGGCAATACTGTCCTGGTAATCGAGCATAATTTGGATTTAATTAAAACTGCCGACTGGATTATTGATCTTGGTCCTGAAGGAGGAGAGCAGGGTGGTGAAATTGTAGCTGAAGGAACTCCTGTGGAAATCAGCAATCATCCTCAAAGTTATACCGGAAAATGGCTGAAAAAATACCTTTAAGATTTTTCATTTCTGTGTTAAAAGCTCAGAGATTTGCTCGACAATCAAATAGTTTCCCATTATTAAGCGGGGAGATGCAAATCCGACAATTTTTAATTCGGCAACTTTACCGCCGGCATATTTAACAAGAGCTTTTCCCGCCGTAATATCAAATGGTTTATCAGCATGTCCGAAAATATCTATGTAACAATCCAGAAATCCTGCTGCCGCCCAGGCACAGCTTAATCCTCCGGAACCCAATAATCTGATCCTCTGGCATTTATTATTGAGTAAGATTATTTTATTATTTATCCAGTCTTTTTCTTTTTCCCAGGTTCTTCCGTGGGTGGAATCTTCAACTGATACTATAGCGTTATTAACCTTTCTGGTTTTGCTTACAAATACCTGTTTTCCATTGAGGGTGGTTGGCTGTCCCTCTGCTCCAAGAAAAATCTGGTTGGTAATCGGGAAGTAAGTGGCTCCCAAAACTGGTTCCTGGTTTTTTACAATGCCAATAAGCATAGAAAATAACGGTACATTATTGATAAACCACTTAGTTCCGTCCAGGGCATCAATAAAACAGACAAATTCTTTATTGGTATCATTTAAGTGGGGATGTTCCTCAAGATAAAAACCTAAGTCCGGATATTTTTTTTTGAGATTTATATATATAGCGCTTTCAATAGTATCGTCTAAATTTGTAACAAAATCAAGATTCCCGTATTCCTTTCCGAAATCTTTTTTTAAGACCCGGTAACTTTCAGGATGCAGAAATGCGCTTTGTAAAATTTTACCCTGGGTAATTAAAAGATTGGAAATGGTTTTGAGTAAATCGGCATAATCAAGACCGGCATTCTTCATTTTGATAATAATTCAGGAAAAAATTTTTTCTTAAGAAATTCCTCTAAAGAACTTCTTAATTCCGGATCATGCATGGCCAGGGTCAAATTTGCCTCAAGCCAGCCCAGTACATATCCTCCGTCTAAATATTCTCCGCTGTTGGAATATATTACAACATCACCCTTTTTCGTTAATT
>DATDWK010000009.1:0-2110 GCA_035289685.1 Candidatus Dojkabacteria bacterium | reverse complement strand
AAAACATACAAAATTAAAGCTTATAGCAGGAGGTGGTATCCGCAACGGATTACATATTGCCAAAGCCCTTTCTCTTGGAGCTGATCTGGCAACTGCGGCAAAGCCCTTGCTGAAGCCCGCCCTGCAAAGTCCCGAAGCCTGTCTGGCCTGGTTTGCAAAAATTCAAATACAGTTGAAAACAGCAATGTTTTGTGCCGGATATCAAAATATCAGACAATTGCGGAAATTAAAACTTTCATTAATAAGCAATGGGAATTACTGAAAAACTGGACTTTCAATTACTTTTTTTATAAATCTCCTCCCCTTCATTAAGCGCATTTTCAAAAAAGCTGTCGCCCTCCACTTCGGTCATGGTTTTAAATTCCTCCGGAGTGTAAACCAATGGTTCAATTATGGGTTCACCACCGCTTGTTACCTTACGCGCCTTTATAATCCTTTCTAAAAACGGTAATTCTGTTTCGGCAATTATTAAAATATCCATAGTACCGGTGGGAGAATGCACTTTTTCGCGGGCAAACCTGCCGAAAAGCACAATTCTTTCAGGATTAAACTCCTTCTCCAGAAGGCTGCTGATTTCTGCAAGCCTGCTGTTAATTTGCTCTGCGCTGTACCCGATGATTTTATGCTCTTCTGTAACTGCATGAGCCGGCTCCTCGCCTAAGATTCCGCCGATTTTAGTATAAATATCCTGGGCTTCAAATATAGCCTTTTCCGCCTGGGCATGGGTAATCAGCTCATGCGGGGTCTTGTTCTCCTTGCCGGGAATTAAAAACGGATAGCGGGCAATAAAAGTAAATGATTCCACATATTTAAAGTTAAACCTGGTTGCTTTGAATTTTTTATTTAATTTATTGCAAAAACTGATTAAAACCGGTAGTTTGTGCATTCTAGGAGGATGCACACCCGCATGGGCAATTACTGCTTTCAGGGCTTTTTCCACAGTTTGTTCGGCCTGATAGGCAGCCCACTCGTGATAATTATGTTTTAAGCTCAATAAACCCGCCTCTAGGTCAAAATGAGCTTGGTGCATCCAGACCTGAAATCTTTGTTTAGAAATTGACAACCGTGTTGTATCCATTGATGGTAATTTTACGCCAAAAGATCCTCGTTTTTACCTACCAGCAGTATTTTATCATCCATTAACAGCTCTATAATAAAGGCATCACGGCGCTTTTTCCTCAGGATAAATTCGCTGCCTTTGAGAACTGTATAATTGATTTCTCTGCCCAGTTTTTTTTCGGCATCTTCAACCAGTTTACCCAGATAATCTAAATTAATTTGCCCGATGAGCACCAGGTCGACATTAAGGCCTGCTATTTTCTTTCTGGTGGTAAAAGAACTTGTCAATATAGCAAATTGGACTTCCCCGAGCTTTTCAGCATTTTCCACAAGCATTCCTCCGATACCGAAAGTCTTATGAAACATGCCTAAAAGATCTGTAATAAAAGGAAAATCAGGATTAATAGAATAATATTTACGGTTACCCCGGGATTCGTAAATTATCAATTTGATTTCTTCCAGACGTGCTATTTCCCGGCGTACCGCATTGATTTCCTCTTTTAGTTCTCTGACAGCACCTCTCAAGTGTATCGGAGTATCCGGATTGAATAAAAAATATTTCAGTACTTTTATTCTGACCTTAGAAATGAATAGTTGCTGCAAGCTTTTTAAAAGATTTCCCATGGCTTTGGTATTATACTAAATTATATATTAGCCTTTTTGCGGACCTCTTGATAGATTTCCTTGCGGATTTTTGCGTCTTTTTTCAGCAGCTCCTTTACACCTTCTTTTCCCTGTGCTAATTGAGTATTGCCCTTTCTAAACCAGGCTCCGGATTTTTCAACTACCTCAAATTGCAGCGCTGCATCAATTAATGAACTAATTTTATCTATTCCCATGGGATAGATGATGTCAAAATTGGCTTCCTTAAAGGGAGGAGCCAGTTTATTTTTCACGACTTTTACTTTCACAGTCTGGCCTTTAACTTCTTCGGCAGTACCGATTTTTTCTTTTTTCCTGATTTCCATGCGCACTGAAGCATAAAATTTGAGCGCGTTCCCGCCGGTTGTGGTCTCGGGATTGCCAAACATGACGCCGATTTTCATGCGCA
>DATDWK010000008.1:0-3740 GCA_035289685.1 Candidatus Dojkabacteria bacterium | reverse complement strand
TACTTACTTGTTGAACCTGAGCATAGAGAAGGACATATTGGCTTATTTGGACTTCCTGATGACACTAACTCTATTGTTTATCGCTTTCTTGTAAATGAAATTAAAGGTGCAGCTTTAATAATCGAAACAGAGGAACCGCTTAACAGAGTAGTTTGTCCATGCGGAGGGTTTGTTAAGCCGTATTGGGGACCTTATGGATTTGGAGAACCCTAGAACTTATACGAATACACCCCCCTGACCACACCTTCTATTCTGAAATCCGGATTGGCTACAAATGGCTCGTAAGCAGGATTAAGAGAAACCAGGATTGTCTGCGCGCCCTTTTTGATTTTCTTTATCAAAGCCATGCCGGCATTAACGCACACCACAATATCGCCGTTATCGGCATCTTTTGCCTTGCGGGCAATCACCAGGTCGCCGTCGTTGATTTTGGTGGACATAGAATTGCCTTTAGCCTTAACTATAAAGGCCTCACTTGAAGGAAAACCCAGTATTTTGGAAGAGATAGGGATGCGGTCTATGGGATCGCCGTCAAGGACAGAACCCAGTGGTCCGCATTCTGCCAGGCCATATAGGTTTAAGTAGGTGATATTTTTTTCCGGGTGGTCTGCCAAAACCTGATAATCCTTTGGGTTTGCATGGTTGCGTCTTAAATAGCCTTTTTTCTCCAGCTGCATAATATGGTGGTGCACAACACTGGGGGAGGAAATATTCAGCCGTTCCTGCAGTTCCCTGATTGTCAGAGGATCATCTACATTATTTTTCAGCAGAGTAAGCAGTTTTTCCTGGGTTTTGTGTAAGTTTTTCATGGTTTTAACGATTTAATATATAAGGAGTTAAATATATTTTAAACAGCGGAAAAATTTTTGTCAAGAACTTATTGACTTGTTCTAAAAGGTGTTCTATTATTTAAGATAATAATTTAAATTGTTATTTTCTGCCTCATGGATAAATTATTAATGCAGTTGGGTTTAGTCACTTCACAGGAAAGAATTTACGAATTTATAAAAAATTTTGTATTCCGCAATCCCACCCTGGATTTTTCTGATTTGCTTGAAGCCTTGACTGCCTTTCTGGATGTACATAACGGAGAGGTGAAAGCACGCAAAATTCTGGTATTTATGCTGGAGGGTAAACTAATAAGTTTACGGGAAGGCAAGGTTTACATAAGCACTAAAATTAAAAAATTCTTAAAAAAGCGCCGGGAGTATCTGCGACAGACACCTATAAATACTTTAAAAAACCAGCCGGTAATTTTAAAGGAGAGCGGGGTTATAGTAGAACGCGGCGGCAACAGATACAAATTATATGATGACGGCAGGATCGGTATGTTTGCCTGATAATCTGCGACTTTTATTATCTGCTACAATTAGCTTGCAGAATTTTAAAGGATTTTAACCGATTACATGCAGCTATCTTTTGATCAGCAGCAGGCACTGCAAAGTCTGCTTGACTGGCAGCAAGCTAAAATTCATACAAAATACATTACTTTGGGTGGTTATGCCGGGACGGGCAAGACCTCTTTGATAGCCTTGCTGCGCAAAGAACTTTACAGGCGCAATAAAAAGCTGGAAGCAGCTTTTTGCAGTTACACCGGAAAGGCCGCACGCGTATTAAAATCGGCGTTAAAAAAGGAAAAGGCGCTTTACAGGGGTGATTCAGTCAGCACTATCCACGGACTGATTTATTCTCCGGTAATTAATGCACAGGAAGAAATTACTGGTTGGCAGCGTAAGACTTCAATTGAAAGTGACTTAATTATTGTTGACGAGGCATCCATGATTGATAGAACAATCTGGGATGACCTGCTTGCCTATAATATTCCGATGATTGCAGTTGGTGATCACGGCCAGCTGCCGCCCATCCACGGCAGTTTTAATTTAATGGAAAAACCTATGCTCCGTTTGGAGCAGATACACAGGCAGGCGCGGGAAAATCCCATAATCAAATTGTCGATTTTAGCCCGCGAACAGGGAAAAATTCAGCCGGGGAATTACGGCAGCGGGGTTGTCAAATACCACCGGGGAGAGGGTGATGTGGAGCAGGAGCTTGCAGACCTGCTTTCAGGATTTAACAGTGACACTTTAATATTATGCGGTTATAATTCAACCCGCATTAAAGTCAACAATTATGTCAGATCAGCAAAAGAAATAGAGCTGCCGACGCCAATGAATGGTGACCGCGTCATCTGCTTGAGAAATAACCACATCAGTAAAATTTATAACGGGATGCTGGGCACTATTGTCACAGTTACTCTGCAGGATAAAAACTGGTATTATGCGGAAATCGAACTGGATGACGAGGACAAGTTGTACAAGGGGTTGATTTCGGTCGAGCAGTTTAACAGTCCGCAAGCCTTAAACTTTACACGCAATCGTAAACAAACAAAGAGCGGCGACCTTTTTGACTTCGGCTACGCACTTACAGTGCATAAAGCCCAGGGCAGCCAGGCGGAAAAAGTAATTTTACTGGAGGAGCGTTTTCCCCAAATGGATGAACTGACTTGGCGCAGGTGGCTGTATACGGCTGTTACACGGGCGGAAAAAAAATTGTATATCTTCGGATATTAGTCTTTTTTCCCAGTCAGTAAATTTTAGTTCGGCTATTTAGGTAATATTATGTCTACAATTTTTAAAAGAAATTGTATTTATAATTTCCTTAATCGCCTTATCATCATTGTTGAAAGTAATATTAAAGTAATAGCTTCCTGCTGTAATATCTGCAATTAGGATTAAATTTGATTGAAAAACATTGTTAACATAACATTTTCTAATAGTAAACTCGTTTCCAGTTAGCAGGATAGGTTCGTAAGTCAGCTTGTAGGAGGGATCATTTGTAGCTTGACCGCAGTAATTATCAATAACACCTCCATCTGGTTGTATAATTTGAAAACCATAATTGGGGTTGTTTTTTGTGAAGTATTTAATTACATATCCGTTTCCCGCACCTTCACCTCCAGGCGTAAAAGTTGAATCCCAAGTGTTAGGTAATTCAGCAGTTATTTCACAATATCCTGTATTGTATGTCTTGCTGTAAGTTGCCGGTGTTACATCGGGTCCGTTGGTTGTACCGGGGGTATTCGTTGGAGAACCTGTGCTTGTAGGTGATGCAGTTGCAATAGGTGTCTGAAGTCCTGTTGTTGAAACAGAAGGTGTTGGTGATACTTGAGGATTTTTTGTGTTAAAACTGTTGATAATTAAGCCAACGGCTATAATTATCAATGCCAGTGAGCCAAATAATACGAGTGCCTTTCCTGTTGGTGTTTGGAAAAAAGAGGGAGCTGATACCTGATCTTTATTAACAGGTACGTTCGGTGAAGATGATGACTGGACACTTTGGTTGACTGCATGATCATTTTGCATAATTTAAATCATTTTAATATTTATAATTAATTATCAAAAATATTTAAACTGAAGTAAAGTTAAAAATCAAAAAGACAGACTGTTTATAGTTACAATTTAAATTATAAATTTCATCTGGAATTCTTACACCACCAGGCTGAGGTAAATACCCTCCAGCTCAAATCCCAGCTTGATAAGTTCTTCTGACTTTCTAAGGGTACCGGTTTTAATCAGCAGAATTCTGGTAATTTTCAAATATTGCGAGTCCTGAATAATTGCATGAATTAAATCGTATTCGTAGCCTTTGCTGTCATCCAGAGTCTGTACAAAATTTATATGCCCCAGCTCCTTTTTGGGGGAATACGCATAGCCGGCTGCTCCTTTCACCTTACCGTCTTT
>DATDWK010000007.1:0-3032 GCA_035289685.1 Candidatus Dojkabacteria bacterium | reverse complement strand
CCGGCAACCTGGGACAGCTGGCGCGACGGAGACAGGACTGCCTGTAATGGAGATTCCAATCAAACGGCATTTGCCTCCCGTAATCGTGTTGCCTGGGAAGGCAGAATCAACAAAGGATTATGCCCTGTTGATATCAGGGGTTTAACACAATTTGCAGCCGGCCCTTCAGGAAGCGGTTCCTGTGCCAATACTTTCAACGGAATAACCGGTAGTTATACTGCAACAATGCAGGCTTGTATTGAAGCATTGGGAATTGATAACACTATTGACAGTAGTTTATGGAGTGACCCTTTGAGCAGCAATACAAACTACAGCCGCCACAGAGTTGGTGATGCTATTTGTGCTGCTGCAATTAAACTTTCAGAAGATGCCAAATATAGATTTGGCAGATATGTCACCCAGGAGGAATGGAGAAGTATCAGCGGTATGGGCGGTCAGGCACTTGAATATGTTTCGTCGCGCTACCACGGCAACTGCACCTTAAATTATTGCGCGAATACGAATAAATATGCTAAGGAAGCAATTAATTCCGGATTATTTACAAATTTAAATTGTAATTAATTAATATGCAAAACTTTTTACAAAGAATTAAAAATTTTACTTTAACTTCAGGTAAAAGTGTTCTCAACACTATTAAAACCAATTTTCAGCAAAGCGCTTACCAAAGAGAAATTACAATTTTGTTTGTTATAGCTATGCTTTTGTTTATTGTTATTATTGTATCCACTGTTTTAAACTCCAGAATCACAATTATTAATTTACCAAAAGAAAATACCACCATCACTTCAGGAAAATTTACCTTGACCAATGAAAATGGAAAAATTTATGTAGAAACACGAGATATCGATTTAATTGATAAAGAAGCTATCAGACAGAAACTTGGTATTCCAATTGAAGTAGATTTTGAGGTAATAATTCCCGGAGCTGCCAGTGAAAGAAATTTTGACGACGATCCTACTTACAACCCTCCAAAAATTGAAGTTCCTTATGAAGATTTAGGTGAGTAGTTTAATTGGTGAGGTTTAAAATCTCTTCTTTGTTTAGGAAATTGCTCACAGTTTCCGATCTAGGTTTCACTTCGAAATTATCAGTAGTTCTTTTGGAAACTACAACCCTAAAAGGAATCCCGATTAAATCAGCGTCGGCAAATTTTTCACCTGCGGAAATGCCTGTGCGGTCGTCAAATAAGACCTCAATACTTTTTTTAAGGAAATATTGATAAAGTTCCTCTGCCTTACTTCTAACTTCATTGTTTTCCAAATCCAGTCCCACAAGATGCAACTGGAATGGTGCAATTATTTTCGGCCAGATAATCCCTGCCTTATCATGGGATACCTCCACAACGGCAGCCATAGTCCTGCCTATACCAATACCATAGCAACCCATATAGTATTTTTGTTTTTTTCCCTGTTTATCCGTGAATTCTGCATTCTTCATGAGTTTTGTATAGTGGTGGCCAAGCTGGAAAATGTTGCCGACTTCTATGCCCCTTTTTTCTCTTAAAACACTTTTACCGTCAATAGATAAAAATCCGTCCTGGGCTAAAGTAATATCTCCTTCAATTTCATGTTTAAAATCCCGCCCGTAGTTAACGTTTATTGAGTCGGTTTTTTCCTCTTTTTGTCCGCCAATGAAATTTTTCACTGTTTTTAAAGAATCATCAGCAACATAAATTACTTTACGGTTCCGTTTTTCAGACGTTGCTTTTACAGGTTTGAGAAAATTGTGCCCCCAACAATGAACATATCCTGTTTTAGTGCCGATTAATACCAAATCTTCATCTGTGGCGTCTTCAAGTTGTCCGACCATATCCAATAAGTGTTCCAGTTTACCTTTATTTACTTTTAAATCTCCCCTTAAAGCACAAATGATAATATCTCCCTCACGATTGCGGTAAACTACATTTTTTAAAAAATATTTGGTTTCTTTTTGATAGTGTTTAGCAAACTCTTTCATATTGCGTACTTGTGCAGGTTGCTCGATTATCTGAAATTCTTTAAGTTCTTCATGTGGATTCACTTGCTCCAGTTTGAATTTAGCTACATCTTCATGGGCGTAATATTTGCCATCCTCTGCAACAAAAAAATGTCCCTCGCCCTGCGGATGTTCTACCTGAAATTCATGGCAATATTCCCCACCGATGTAGCCATTATTTGCTTCTACCACCAAAGTATTTAAACCAATTCTTTTAAAAATGGCGGAATATGTATCCTGCATTTTCCGGTATTCTTTTTTAAAATCTTCTGCATCAGCATGGAAGGAATAGGCATCTTTCATGATAAACTCCCGGACACGCAATAACCCTCCGCGTGCCCGCAATTCATCGCGGAATTTCGTGGAGAATTGATAAATGCTGAAAGGCAGATCCTTGTAACTTAACTGGAATTTCCTCACCAGATCCACCATCATTTCTTCTGCTGTGCCACCTAAGGCAAATTTGGCGCCGTGCCTGTCCTGGACAACTGTAAGTTCAAATCCAGTAGTTTTGGTTCTGTTGGTTTCCTGCCATAATTCCAAAGGATGCATCACCGGTGCACTCAGCTCATGTGATCCGGCTTGATCCATTTCCTCTTTGATTATCTTAATAATTTTTTGTTGCACCAGCATACCCAGAGGCAGCAGATAATATCTGCCGGCTGTTGATTCTCTAATAAATCCCCCTTTATATAAATATTTATGAGAGATCATCCTGGCATCTGCAGGTGTATCTTTTACGGTTTTACCAAATAGTTTTGAATAACGCATGTTGATAGAAATAATATTTGTTAGAAAATAATATACTCAGACCAGTTTAAAATGGCAGGTCATCGGGGTCAATAGTGGTGTCACCCTGTGGAGCTGGTTTATTTTCTTTGGAGTTTTTTGGTGCTTGATTACCAGTAGAAGCGGTTTTGCTTTTCCCAGCCGATTCTGTATCTTGGTTGAACTTGTCCCCTGAGTAATCCTGTATGGATCCTTTTTCGTAACGGTCCAGCAGAATTATTTTTTCCACAATAATTTCAGTTTTATAATTGGTTTTACCTTCGCTGTCC
>DATDWK010000006.1:0-4649 GCA_035289685.1 Candidatus Dojkabacteria bacterium | reverse complement strand
GAGTGGAATGGGTGTAATTTACCGCAGTGTTGATGAGATCGAGGAAAATGTTGTTCCAGAAAGAGAAACAAGATAAATTAACCGACTTAAAAAATGCAGGACAATGCTATTTTAAATCAGACGACAAATCAGCAGGCAGCTGATTCTTCCAAAGCCCAGGCTCTGCGCGAACGCGTACAAAGCGCTATTGTTAAGGTTATTACCGATCAGCTGGAAAAGGGTGAAATGACTGAGGAGCGTGCCAAGCAAATCGCTCAAATAGTCCTGGAACAGCTGCCGGAAAATATCAGCTACCAAAAGCTGATTGAAATAATTCCCAAGCTGGACGATCATTTTTCGGAATTGACTGTGGCAATTGTGCCTATTATGGTAGAATACGAAGAGAAAATGAAACAGGTTGTAAATAAAAAGATTTCAGAATTAATGCAGGCGCATAAACTGGAAGAAGCTTTGGAGGTAACTAAAAAAGCTATCGAATTTGAAAAACAGCTGACATGAATCTTTTTAAAATTTCCTTTTTCAAAAATTTAACTTAGTATAAGAGTTAATTTATATGGATATTTTTCATAATTTTGTATATATACCGGTGTTTAATCTGCTGGTATTTTTATACGACCTTTTTTCCAGCAATATCGGCCTGGCAATAATTGGGTTGGCCTTGTTTTCGCGTATAGTCACCATACCGCTGACCAGAAACCAGAAGCAGAATTCGGGCAAAGCCCAGCTGTTGCAGCAGAAAATGAAAGAGATCCGTAAAAAATTCAAGCACAACAAGGAAAAAATGGCCCAGGAGCTGGCAAGGTTGCAGGCGGAATTCCTGCCGGGACAGCTCAAAGGTTGCTTTTCCCTGATAATTTCCATAATTTTACTGATCCAGGTGCGCAACGTGGTAGTTGATTTAATTGACAAAGGCGTGCACGCGTATAATGTGGTTGCCTATTCAGAGAATTTGAAAAAACCCGAAGATACCGTCATTTTTAAACCTGAACAGGAACTGTCCCTAGGCAAGCATGAAATCAAATTACAGGTGAAGGCAGATAACGGCAAAGCTTTGGAAAAAGTATTCAGTTTTGATGTGGTGGAAAACCGGCAGGAAACTATCGAAAAAATCAAACAAGATGAGCTTGCCAAAGATCCGGAGGAACGCAACAAGACCAATGAGGCACTAGCTAAACAACAGGAGGCCGAAAGAGCAACGGATATAGCAGTTTACAATGAACTGCTTAGCAAAGGCTTAACAAACATTCCTTTGAGCAGTTTTCTGATTTTTACCACGGATTCTGTAAGTACAATCCTGCTTACTGAGAAGAGCTTGGAATTTGTTTTTTATGTCAGGCCGCCTTCAAACCAGAAAATCATAGCCTCGGAAACCAGGGTACTTTTAGACAGCCAGGATATTACAGGCCAGGCTCAAATTACCCAGGGAGGCAGTTTCAATCTAAGTTTTGCTGGAATGAACCTGTCCCGGGTGGCCAGCGATATTACTTCCGGGAGCGTTAGTGAAGTTATTCCCTATGTAATTCTGGCACTGTCAGTAGGAGTCACCCAGTATTTTGTCAGCAAGATTTACAGCGCCATGAATCCGGGCGCTCCAGCTCCGGATGCAAAAAAGTCACAAAAAGATGAGGCAAAAAAGTCACAAGACAAACACAAAAAAGGGCACAAAGACGAAGAAGAACCCGATTTTTCCGAAATGATGGGACAGTCTATGAAAAATATGAATTACTTATTCCCGGTGATGACAAGCGCTATGTCCCTTGGATATCTCGGTGGGGCAAGTCTTTTCCCCTCGGGTGTCAGTTTGTTCTGGACTGGACAGAACGCCTTTGTTATAATCCAACAAGTGTTAGATAACAGGAGGAAAGTCGTTTTACAAGTTAAAGGATTGTGGATAAGAATAAAACGTAAATTAAACCTTGAGAAATAATAAATATGGAAAAAAAGCCGGAAGATAAAATGTCTAAAAAAGTAATTGCTGAAACCAAAAAGCTGTTTGAGGAATTTTTAACCCAGATGGGTTTGGATTCCGATATTAAAGTGGAGATCAGCAAGTCAAACAAAGAAGCAGCTGTTCAGGCAGGAAGCGGCACAGAAGAAACAGGCCTGCATCCCAACGAAGAAATAAATTACGTTAATGTAAAGCTGGAAGGTGAGCATTTAAGTGAGCTGGTCGGATACCATGGACGCAATTTAGAAGCTGCGCAAACCATTTTGGGTTTAATCCTTTCCAAAAGACTGGACAGTAAAAGTTACCGTTTGGTTCTGGAGATTAATGATTACCGTGAGCGCAGGGAAAAATATCTGCTCGGTTATGCAGAAAGAGCTGCCCTGCAGGTCAGAGAGTCAGGCCAGGAGCTGGAACTGCCTCCTATGAAGCCGGCAGAACGCCGTGTGATTCACCTTGCCTTAAAAAAGGAACAGGGGGTTGTCAGTAAAAGTATAGGTGAAGGGGAGGAAAGAAGGATTGTAGTTTATAAAAGTTAATTTATTTTAGTCAAATAATCAGTCATGTTGCTTAAAGTAGAAAGAAGAGCAGTAACTGGCAAAAAGGTCAGATTCTTGCGCCGGGAAAATAAGTTACCTGCTTCGGTATATGGTCCTGATACCAAACCATTCAACATAGTTGTCGGTTTAAAAAATTTTCATGAACTATATAAAAACGTGGGTTACAGCAAAATGTTTGACTTGCAGCTTGAAGATGAACCGAGCTTTAAAGCTTTAATAAAAGAAATGCAGGTTAATCCAGTCAGAGGTAATATTATACATATCAGCTTTTATCAGGTTGATCCCAAACGCGAGATAAATGCTGAAATACCGATTGTAATTGCAGGCACATCGCAGGCAGTAAAAAATAACGTCGGGTTGCTGGTTGAACCTGTGGGTACTTTGCCGATCCGCTGTCTACCCAAAGATTTACCAGGTGAAATTACTATAGATGTCTCATCTTTAAATGAAATCGGCGACAGCATTACTTTAAAAAATATCAAATTGCCCGAAGGGGTTGAAGTCCGTAATGTTGAAGAAAATGCCGTTTTGGCATATATTGCCGCTCCTCAAAAAACTCTGAAAGAGGAAGAGGAGGAAGCAGCAGCCAAGGCAGCAGTTGAAGCTGAAGCCAGGGGTGAGGTAATTGAAGAGGAGGGTGTTGAAGGTGAGGCTGTAGAAGGAGAAGGAGTTGAAGCAGCAGCAGGTGCTGAAACAGGAGCAGTCAAAACAGGCAAGGAAACAGGCAAGGTAGAAGCGACTTCTGAACCTAAAACCCCGGTAACACCAAATAAGGAAAATAAACAAAAGGAAAATAAATAATAGGATCTGCCAGGCAAATTATTTCCAATTGCTCGTAATTTATATATCCGATATAATAGGGTCTTAATTTGTTTTCGGAATTCTCCATGGATGCCAAAAAAACCCTGGAAGCAATTGTACCTAAAGTTAGAGAATCCGTCCTCCAGGCAATTAAAACCGAACAAGACCGCATCAGGGGCAAATACCTTTTTATGGATGAAATGTTGGAACACGTCGTGGAACTTGCTAAAAGCGGCAAGCGCCTGCGCGGTGCGTTTACCTACTTCAGCTACCTGATGCACGGCGGCACTGATAAAAAGGAAATCATGAGAATTACTGCCGTGCCTGAGCTGATCCAGCTCTTTTTGTTAATCCATGATGATATTATTGACGAGGACGATCTGCGCAGGGGTGTCACCACAATGCACAAGGCTTACAGGGATTTTCACAGGATTGTTTTTAAAAAACGCGATTCTTATCATTTTGGGGAAAGCATTGCCATTTGTGCCGGAGATATTGTGAGCCATTTAGCCTTTAAAACATTAGCGCAGTCCAAATTTAATCCGGAGAATCTTGTTAAGGCAGCTGCTGCAGTGCACGGACACGTCATTGAAGTTGGCTACGGAGAAGCCCTGGATTCATTTTCTGAAGTCATGAATAATGTCAAAGAGGACTTTATTTTAAAAATGCTTGCGCTCAAGACTTCCAAATATACTTATGAAGCGCCTTTACACTTGGGAGCCATCCTGGCAGGTGCGAGTGATAAAGATTTACAGGCATTAACGAAATACTCTTTGCCGGGAGGCACAGCATTCCAGATTCAGGATGATATCTTAGGCATGTTCGGTGACGAGGAAAAGACAGGCAAACCTGCCTATTCTGATCTTGCAGAAGGCAAGCAGACTATCTTAATTCTGCGCACCATGGAAAAGGCATCTCCCAAGGGCAAGGCTTTAGTAGTTAAAAGTTTAGGGAATCCTGCAGTGGGCAACCGCAGGCTGGAACAGGTCAGACAGGTCATTAAGGACTGCGGAGCTTTGGACTACGCCAAAGAAATGGCAAAAAAACTGGTTAAAGTGGCAAAGAGAAATCTCATTAAATATTCAAGCGGTAAAGGCGAGGGCAGGGAGTTCCTGTTAGGTGTTGCCGATTATATGATTGACAGGGAGTTTTAATAATAATGGGGGAGAGTAGCTTTCCAACAAAGGAGGATATTATTGAAACAGCAGTAAATGCTAGGTATGCACCAGCCGAAGTGTCGAGGGATAGGGCCTTAGAATTATTTAAAGTAAATCCTAAATTATTATGACCCAAGTAGTTGGAACAATGATGAAAGCTTTTGAAGGTGTTTCCGGAGTTCTCCC
>DATDWK010000005.1:0-7339 GCA_035289685.1 Candidatus Dojkabacteria bacterium | reverse complement strand
GCAACAGGCCCCCAGTAAACGCCGTAGCCATCAGTATTTCCTGCAATATCTCCCACAAAACCGTTATAAGGATTACCCCAGATGTTATTAACAGTATCACGCGGGGTGGCATCCTTTGGCAATAAACTGTAGCCATAATCTGTAGAAATATACACACCCCGGTAAGCCAGGGCCATACGGGCAGCCACAATATTGCAGGAGTAACGGAGTGTCTGATAATAAACAGGTACATTTAAGACAAAATATTCCAGCTCTGTAGTGAATCTGCTGGTAAATTCCGTATTGGAATCCAGGCCATTGACAGTTTTTACCCCGCTGGCTACTTTAATAGTGTAATTGGTACCATAGGCTAGATTGCCGCCGGGATTAAAAATCAACGAATTACCCTCCCAGGAAAAGGATCCCGCTATTCCGGGGGAGACCGAGAATTTGCTCTGCGCGGCAGCATGGTCAACCTCTTGGTTGAAAGTAACCACAATATTGCTGGCGCGCTTAATGTTGCTGTAATTACTCCCTGGCGAAAAACCGGTAACTTTAACGTATCCGATAGTGGTAAACTCATGCACGTATTCTTTTTGGGTTAACCCGCCTTTAATCGATAAAATGCCGCCTGCCAGTTTCACTTTGTAAGTCTTGTCTTTTTCCATGCCGCTGTGGCTGTAAACCAGAATGCTATCATGTTCCCAGGAAATCTGCCCTGCCAGTGCCGGTTCCAAGGAAAATCCCTTTTCAACGCTTTGTTTATCCATAGGCAGATCAAAATTAACTTTTATAGGTGTTGTAACCAGTACACCTTCGCCGCTGGGTTCAAAACTGCTGATTAGAGGCTCTTTTACTGTGGTAAACTGCAGATCCAGCACCACTTCGGGCTCGCCTTTTTCTAATAAGCTGAAACTTTCCAGGTTATATCTTTGCGGAGTGCGCTTAAGCACAATATGGTAAATCTGGGTCTGCGCCAGCTTGGTTTTAAATGTAGAGACGAGCTGTTGTCCAGCCTCACTTAAATCAAACTCAACAGCTGGTTCAATTGTCAAATCCCAGGAAACATGGGGACCGGTATTGCGATCCAAATTAACTATGAAATTGGTTTCAGTAATAACGTCAGCCTGGTCTTTTGCCGGACTGGTAGAAACTACCTGGGGTAAAGCAGGGCTTTGCGAATCAATGCCGAATTCCCAGAGATCAGTATTTTTTAAGGTATTGGCAATTCCGGCGAAATATATAAAAATCTTTTGGTTGGGAAACATTGACTCCTTGGGAAAAAACTTTACCTTGCGCTTAAAAAACGGCATCCAGCTGAATACAGGTTCAATAACCCAGTCACCTGCTATTTCAGGGTGGATATACGGCTTGAAAGTGTCCAGAAAAATGGGGCGGTTAAACTCAACCTCCACCGCCCTGGAATAATCGGAAAGTACTTGATTATTCGTAGGATATATATAGCGCACCCCGGGTGACTGCAGCATGTCAAAAATTAAATAGCCAAGTAAAGGCAACAAAATTAAGTTCAACAGCAGATATTTATGCGCAGCGGCAAATCGTGCAACAGGAGCCAAAGGTCGCAGTAGGCGCTTTAAAACTCCTTTATCTGATAAAGCAGCATTTTTTAAAAGGTCCAAGATTTTCGAAAAAATCTGTCTAATTTTACTAAAAAATAATGGGGGTTTTTTAGGGTTTTTCTGAAGTAATACTGAATCATTATTTGTTTTTTTTATATCCCCAGGAGGATCAATTGCAGGGTCTTCCGCATATTTCTCCGATAAATTTAAATTTTGTTTTTTCCGCCTGAGTAACAGCAACCGTAAATTAATTAATACCAGCAGGATTAAAGCTCCGGCAGCTATCAAAAAAGCATATTCAAATGCCAAACCTTTATCTATCATAGATTATTAATAACACAATTAACTATTACTGTTCAACCCTGTGATTATTTCACCTGATAAATTCATCTGGGATAATTTGATTATTTTACCCACTCTTTTGAGGCATCCTCCAGGGTGACAAAAATAACAGGACCGCTGTCGTTGGCTGCTTTAAAGTCATCAATATATGAAAACAAGGCACGCAGCTGCGGGGTATCATAGGTGTCCAACCAGTGCGGGTGGCTTAAGTATGTAATAGTCTGTGCTGAATTTATCGGCTTACCCTGATAGTTCTCATTGAATTTTTTAATCAGGACATCTGCCTTATTGTTGGTGCTGTCCATACCGTTATTGGGAAATTCCCATAAATTATAGTTGGGTGCGGCACCGGTATTCATATCGCTTTGCGAAATCTGGTAAGGCCTGGTTGTTGAAGCCAAGTGCCAGGGGCTTTTAACCTGGTTGGGACCCCAAATAAAATATTCCCTTCCCGAACTATCAATTATAAATCCGTTGTCAGCCAGTGCGCGCATATTTTCCAGGTCGATATTCCAGCCGCCGGCGCGATAGCTTAGAGGCTTGGGCAAGCCATGGTCGATAAACTGCTTGATTGACCACTGCAGCAGTTTGCTGAACTCCTGGTACTCATAAGCGCTGGTCAGCACATCATGGCCGTTAGATCTGCCTCCCCAGCGTGGTTCTGTTTTGGGAGTCAGTCCGGCTGCCTTAACCATATCCAGATGCATATGCAGATGCAAACCTACTTCATCGCCGTTTTCCGAAACGCGCTTGGATACCCAGTCTGCCAGATACTGGGCGCGTTTCTTGGAAATATCACCGGCAATAAACACCCGCGGATTAAATAAGTGGGTAATGGGCATGCCGTAATCACTGGAAATCTTAGCCAGGGATTCCAGATACTGGTCTTTAACGTCAAAACCCTCATAATCAATAGTCCAGGTTACATAAAGCGGATAGGAAACATAAAAAGTATCTGCCTTGCTGTG
Organism: Candidatus Dojkabacteria bacterium; assembly: GCA_035289685.1. Lineage (GTDB taxonomy): Bacteria > Patescibacteriota > Dojkabacteria > B142 > OLB20 > DATDWK01. The sequence continues at coordinate 4,470 of DATDWK010000005.1, read as the reverse complement.
AAAATGTGTATCGGCAATTTCCGTAGTTATTGAATAGGTACCGGGCGTCAACTGGTCAGCGCGGATCCGGGTTTCGTAAATCCCGCTACTAATCTGAGTTCCCGCTAAAGTAATATTTTGCGGACCAACAATTTTCAAATTTATTTTATGCTCGGCAATAGGAAAATTATCCACGCGTACGCGGTAATCCATAAATCCGTAAGTATTTGCGAGCTTTTCCACTGAGCTAACCAATACCCACTTGCGGGAAATTTCAGTATAAAAGCGCGCGCCTTTTTCCTCGCCAAGTATTACCTCGTAAATATCAAGAGGCCCGGCAGCAAGCACTGCCTGCTTGGGATTATCTATTATTGCATTATCATTGCCGTAGTAGAGGTAGTATGCATCGTCGCTGCCCCCGGCAGTGACAGCACGCACCAGGTTAAAACTGACAGTGGTGTTTTGAGTATTGCTGCCTGCCAATTGTCTGGCGAGCTCCTGAAAGTTTCCGTCTTGAAAATAGACAATACGCAAATCATTGCCGTCCACGCGGCTGCTGCCCGCGGCAACCAGGTTGGTATGATTTAATACCAGATTTACAGTTTGGCTCTCCGGTAACGATCTGGTGCTGTTATTGACCACAATGAGCTTGCGGTAATGCTGGTAATCTTTATTCCACCATTTCTCTTCAACTTTTTCTTCTTTTACTGTTTCAGCCTGAGGTTCTTCTGCAGTAGTGGCTGTTCTTGTATAGGAAAACTTCCAGATTAAAATGCCCCCTAGTATTATTAATGCCAATCCCAAAATAACAAAAATTCCCCAATATTTAAGGGGCAAACTTCTTAGCCTAGATATTTTGTTTTCTGAAAGGTTATTTCTAGCCATTACTATTATAATTATACTAAATTTAAGTTAAAAATTGTTTAAAATCTGCAATTATTTAATATAAGTAATAGGTCTTATAGTATAAGGAGCGGGTAAATGATATAATCTGAAGCGTTTATTAAGTTGCAGATGGCTATTTATAATGAGGTAGATCGAATTTACCAGGTCAATGACCAGAGAACTATTGAGTCGTTATTTGCCAGTGCAATTGAACAGCGCACGCCCGCTGATTATCTGCGCTGGGTATTTTCTAACTTAACGCCAGATACAGAATTTTTACCATCTGAATTATTAAGAACTCCTTTCGAATATTTAACTGTTCCGGGCCAAGATGAGTCTTTTACAACTCGGGAACTTTTAATAAAATATTTACTGCATACAAGATTTGGTATAAGAGATTATGAGCGTACTACTCATAAATCGGAAGTAGATAATCTTATAGCCAATACTCCAGATGCATTTGAATTCGCTGATGACGGATTATTTTCTCTGGCACGCAGGCCAACAAGATTTTTTTACTTTCCAATTACCGGAAATTTTAGAGAAATGGATAAAGAAAAGTTTACAGCACAGCTAAAACTTTTACCTTCCAATAAAATCGTTGCTGATGAATTACAGCAATTTCTAGCTGAAGCTGGATCAGATTTTCTTAGGATTAAAGCGCTCTGCAATGCCGTTGTTCCGGAAAACTGGGATCAGATTAATACGCTGGAACAAGGATCAGACCCAAAAGCAACCAAAATAAATAAATATGAAGGAACTTTAGCCCGCGGCTGTAAAGCAAAGGATATTCTGGCGATTTTGGCAAACGTCCGGAATCCCGCCAGCATATTCCAATTTATGGGAAAATTGCTGCATATAATGAACGAACAAGATGCATATTTTACTGGCTGGGAAAATATTAACGATTTTTACGAGGCTTCCAGGCATAATGCGGCTAAATTCGCCATGTATATTTTCGCACCAATGGCTGATATAATGAATCTGCCGGAATTGTACCGCGCTTTGATTGACAGCTCACTTGCAGTTCTTGACCCAGTGGAATATGCCAAAGGAAAAGCACTTAGAGATGAGGCTTTAGCAATCCAAATCGCATCTCTTGCCAGAATAATATATCTGCCTCCGGAGATTACAGATTCTCTTGATAAAGCAAACTACCTAGCTGCATTTTTTGATGATTATTTTACCGCCCGTGCTAGCGACAAAGCATTAAGAACCAGGATCAAGTCTGTTTTTTCATATATGCGTAAACGGGGAATAGCAGAAAGCGGTATTACCAGAAATTTTGAGGACATCTTTGCTATGAGATTGGAAACACAATTGGACCGAAATCCCAAAAAAAATGAATTGCCTTCTTTGCCTTCCGAGATATCCGCAATTATTTTCGACCTGAAAATTTTAATGCAATTGCATGCTGATCCGGAATTTCAACAGGAGCTAGGTCAAAATATAAATGCGCTTATGGCATATTTGAAACTTTTACTGGAATTCTTTTTTGCAAAAAATATGGCCTACACAGGAGAAACCTTTCCCCTGGACTTTTCGGATTTAGACGACCTCATTCAAAAACTGAAAGAATTTCATAAAAAACATCCGAATGCAGCTTTGGAAGATTTTATTAAGAATATCGATAACAAATCAGAGGAACAATTATTTATTGAAAGGACTAACCTTTCACAGGAAATTGCAGATGCCCTGCTTCCATTAACAAAAGGTAAGTCAATTTTATTAACTATTGAAAGTGCAGCTGACTTAGAAGTCATATTTGATTACTATCAATCAGCTCAAGAATGGCTTAGTCTTGCAATTGAGCAACAACATGCAACAAGAGATTCCGCAGCTAATTATGTAAAAATAACTCCGGGATCACATTTACAAACTGAAAGCCCTTATTGGGCAATACATCTTGCCATCCAAGGTGTAGAAACTTCAGTGGTTACCGCTATCCCTACAGCAATAAATAATGCACATCATTTCAGTTACAAGCATAGAGATCAATTTCATGTAGCACCGACAGCAAGGCTTGCCTTACTAACAGCCCAGATGGTAAGAAATTCCTTAAGAAGAAATACTCAAATGCTCGCTTGGGAAATTGAAAGGCAGGAAGAGGAATATGGAATGACCAAACAGGCTTATTCCGGGATCTCAACAAATTAAGCTAATTTACCAATGTGCATTAATAAAATTATAGGTATCCTGGCTGTCTAGCTCTTTAGTAGTATTTCCGACTCTGACAAAAAATATTTTATTTGCGCCGGTTTTCACAAAAACAGGTTTGCCGGATCTTTGTACCCTCAACACACAAAATTCACTTTGCCCGTGTTTTACTTTGTTAATTTCTATGTTCATGATTACTTCCGGACCAAGATAATCCGCAATTAACAAACTGAGCAGCTGGAAAAATCCGTCAAACGATTTTGCTTTCAGTGTTGCATAATCATTTGCCAAACCTAATAGTGTTCCGTCATCCTTAACCCCAATCAACAGAATGCCTCCGTTGGTATTTAAAAAACCAGCCAGTGTTTTAATTACAGAAATTTCAATACCCTTATTCTGTTTGTTCTGGTTATAATCCCAGCGCAGACTGGATTTAAATTCCATCGAATCCGATTCCCCGTTTTTAACCAGCTGCAAAATATCAGTATCCTGTTCGGCAGATTTTTGTGCAGCAAGCTTACTTTTGGAAAAACTGTTCGGTAAAACTTTAAGCCCTCCGGAAATATTCTTATCCAGCAGGTGATGCAAGTCTTTCATGCCCACATTAAAACCGTCATCAGTTACCCCGGCAAACAGTTCTTTTTCCGTGATCCAGCGGTAGTTGGGCATACTTTTAAGATTTTCCTTTGTTAAAAAGATTTGAAAAAAAGTGAATTCGTACTCTGTAAAGGCTGCATGGCTGGGGGAAAAGTTTTGCAGAATGAGAGTTTTGGCAATTTTTTCTATTTCAAAATCACGTTTGTATACCAGTTTGTTTTCACTGATTTCTTCTACAATTTCCCTGACGATGGTATCAGATATTGACTTATCTACAGGTTTGGATTTTCCTCCCACAAATTTGTATCTGTTAGAAGCATTTTCAAAAAACATCAAATATCTATCATTTTCTGCCAAGGTTCCTTTCTTTTTAATGATCCCCAACGCTATTTTTTCCTTTCTGACTGGGAACTTATCCTTGAGTTCCAAAATTCTCTTTCTTTCCAGTAAATGCAGCAAATATACCCCGTAATCCAGAGTTCTATCAAGATCGAAATGTTCCAGGGAAGCTTTTCTCTGCCAGTCGGAGATGATAATGCTGTCTTTGGCAAAATAACGCGCTAAGGATTTTAAAAAAAATCCGGACAGCTTGGTTTTGGCAATTACTGTTGTATTTTCAGAAAGATTTTTTGCGGAAAATTCTACTGCTCCCCAAAGATTCAGCAAAGCCATAAGTGCTTTTACACTTTCAAGAGACATTTTATTGCCTGTTGATTTTATCAGCGCTTTGAGCGCAAGCGGGCGTGCATCAAAATCAGGTATTCTTGCAATAATCTCACTGATAATTTGATTTAAAGAATGCATCTTTATTATAAAGTGAACCTAAGAAATTACCGGTCTTACCGGTAATTA
>DATDWK010000004.1:0-13222 GCA_035289685.1 Candidatus Dojkabacteria bacterium | reverse complement strand
TAACTTTTGTAAAATTAAATCTATGAATAGATTAATTGACTATATCAAAGTAAATTTTTTAATCATTATTCTTTTTTTTCTTTGCCTAATAATTCCCCTACAAAAATGGTTGCTGCTTTTAGCTCCTGCGAATTTAAAATTTACAATTTTTGATATTATTCTGATCTTGGTTTTTTATTTTACACTTTTTCTGCATGTCAGAAAACGTTCATCTTTACTGAATATAAATAAAAAACAACTCCAAATTCATGTTTTTAACCAATTAATTTTAATTATAATTTTTTCTTGGGGATTATTCATAGGAATAATAGCCAGCTCACCAATTTCCCAGACAAAAGAAGCTGCTGCTGCTCAAAAAGATAAGTTAATTTTCGCAGCAGAATCAGGTTATAACCTCTGCAAACAGGTAATTGAAAATAAAATCTCTGAAGCATCTGTAAATGATTTTATTAAAAATATCTATCCATCAGACGATTTAAGCCAAGAAACAGCACAAAAAGTATATCAGGAGTTTAAGAATAATCCGGATGATGCCGATAAAAAAGCAATAATTGCTAAAATGCTCCCTACAGTTCCCATTTTATACCTAGAATGGACCTGTAATAATTATGGATGCGGTTACGGTGATGACCAGTTTGTCTGGACTGTATCTGCAAATAACCGTAATTTAGGCGGAATAATCTCTTTAATGTCGCTGGTTTTAATTTTGCTTACAGCTCAAAAAAACTTTAAAAATAATTTAATAACTAACTCTGTTCAAAAGCCTCACGCGTAATATCTTCCAATCGCGGTTCATTGATATCCAGATCATCAACATCAAAATTTTTCAGGATACTGTTTGCGGCATAAGTAATTTTATTCCTTTTAATAAATAACGTAGCTCTTAAAGGTGAAAATTCGATAACTTTGGCAATTTTCTTCAAATCATCCCTGTAAACAGGTTTATTAAAATTTACAATTATAATTTTATAATCTGCATATTTTTTAATCATTTCTGCGATTCTTCCGTCAAATTGAAGACTGCCATGATGAATCATTAAAATCCTTTGACAAATTTCTTTGACGTCATCCATGTAATGCGATGTTAAAATAACTGTCGCACCGTATTTCTTATTATATTCCTTTAGAAACACACGGATTCTTTTCTGCATAACCACATCCAGGCCGATTGTTGGTTCATCCAAAAATAAAATTTTGGGAGAGTGCAATAATGCCAGAACCAGTTCACACTTCATTCTTTGTCCCAGGCTCATTTTGCGCACCTGCTGATAAATTATGTTTTTTAAGTCCAACAAATCAATCAGTTCTTTTAAGGTTTGTTTGTATTGTTTGATAGGGATTTCATAAAGTTCTTTATGCAGAATAAAAGTATCGATGGCAGGGAGATCCCACCATAATTGATTCTTTTGTCCCATAACCAGGCTGATTTGTTTTAAATATTCAGGTTTACGGTCAAAGGGATTGAAACCCAGGACATTTACATTTCCTGAAGTAGGATGTAATAAACCGCTCAATACCTTTAGTGTCGTTGTTTTACCGGCGCCGTTTGGCCCGATAAAGCCTACCAGTTCTCCTTGGTTTATTGCAAAACTGATTTTTTCTACTGCTTTAATTATTCTGGTTTTTCTTTTAAAAAGGGCTTTAAAACTGCCGGCTAAACCCGGTTCTTTTTTATATGTGGTAAAGTATTTGCTTAATTCAGTTACTTTTATCATAATTTTCCAAGTTTAATTAACTGCTGGCCGAAGCATAATATTTAATCATCTTATTCCAGATTTTAAAAGTCAAAAAGATGAAAACAATTATTAATACTATTCCTAATAGTAAATACTCAAATTTCATACCCTTAAGCATGGTTTCAGCAGGAATACTACCCATAAAAATCACCGGTAAAATAAAATATAAAACAAATTTCCAGATACCTTGATAAATCTGATGCGGATAAATTTTAAACTGGAATGCCATACTGGAGGGTAATCTTGGCAACTGGCTAGCATTTAGGAATACAAAAGATAAAGAACCGAAAATACACATAATACAGAAAACTATAATTGCACCAATCCCGAGCATTAACATACCCGATAAAATATTTATGAAATTAAGTGTAAGATGCATCTGATTTACTGAATAAACCATTAAAATTATACCTGTAAAAGAACTAATAAAAGAAGTTAGGTAAGGTTGGGAAAGTGCCAATGAAAATAAAGAATTTACAGGTTTTAATAATACAAAATCTATTTCACCGTTTTTTATACGCTCGGGAAGCGCCCATAAATTATAAACTCCAAATAAACCAACGATTATATTTGAACTTAAAATATTTAAGCCTGTTAAAAAAAGAATTTCATAATAACTCCATCCGGCAATTGCACCAATATTGGAAAAAATCACTTGCATAAAAAGTATCAGTACCGCCTGATATCCAAACTCCACGAATAATTCCAGAAAAAAACTGAATCTGTAAGCAGTATCAACCATTAAAGCGTATTTAATATTTATCCGGTAAATCCGTAAATATTTTTTTAAAGTTTTCACAAAATTAATTGCCGAAAGCCTCATATCTTTTTAATCCGAATCTCCATAAAATAAAACTGATAAATACAAAAGTTCCTGTCCACATAAAAATTCCCAGCATATCATTTCCCAGCATATTCGGAGTACGAGATCCCAACAAATAAGCAACAGGAATATAATAAAAAAATTTAAAAGGCAGAAATTCAAAAATCCTTTTTAGATTTTGCGCCAAAAAATCCAGGGGAAAAGTCTGTCCGCCGAAAACTCCAAAAAAAATATCTTTTACATGGCGGAATGCCCAAACATCATCTATCCAAAATGCCGTGAGACCCAAAGCCAAATCCAGGAAAAAATGCAGAAAAAAGGCCAGAATAATAAATAATAGAGATAAAAATATGCCCTGCAGGGAAATTAAGGGATTTTGGGCGGTTAAGGTATATATTAGTAATACCAGTAAATAAATCGGAGCGATAAATAACAGATTATAAATTTTTACAGCAACGGCATTGCATAATCTTCCCAGCCATATTTTGTAAGGTTCCAGAAGATTTAGAGACAGGTGTCCGTCTTTAATATCACTCCCCAGACCGTCGGAAATGTTTACACTGGTAAATATTCCAATAAAAGGAGTCAGGACATAATAAAGCAGAATCTGATCAAAAGTCATACCGTTGATATCATTGCGGTTTTGAAACACAAAAGTCCAAAGAATTAAAACTGCTGTAACATGAATTATTTCAAATAATACCAAAGTAACAAGATTGGCACGCCACTCCAAAGCAGCTGCCAGCTGGTTTTTTAAAATGCGGAAGTATTTGGACATATAGTTATTCTAGCACTTTTGGAGGTATGAGCAAGATATGAAAAAATCGGAATTCCCATTCGGGCATTCTCGGGCATTTCTAATTTTCGTAAACTCAAATTGAAATGTCGGAGCGACTGGACTCGAACCAGCGACCTCGCGCACCCCATGCGCGCGTTCTCAGCCAACTGAACTACGCTCCGATGACAAAAAACCATATAATTTTAACAGTTTTGAGAATTTTATATAAGGTTTGGAATTTTAAAGATAGCTGATATTATAAAAGCAGATTAGGGAGTATAACGCCAACCCCAAAATCAACTACTCCTCGTATAAATCCAATAATATTATTGTCATTATTGTAAGTTCTATATAGTTCTCCGGCTATTCCTAAACCTCCCAAAACTACTCCAGCAATTAATGGTAACAGTTTTAAATTTTCTGAACTAAAAGAGATGGAAACTGCTTCCGGATCAGAAGTTAAAACCACACCTGTAAGAGTTATAATTGGCGCTAGCCAGGTATAACCATTGATTATTGCACGAGTATTTGAATATTCAGGACTTCTTGCTGCACTTGGAGTTGATCTTTATGATTTTCTACTATGTGGACAAGGCATTTTACTAGGATGTTTAATTTACAATATTATAGCAAATTTATATTAATTTAATTTAGAATTCTTTGCGAAAAACCCAAAAAGGCTTTAAAATTAACACTAAATTAAAAGAAATGCTTGATTTTTTGCTCCTTGATCAATTTTTGGGAAACCGGTCACGTAGCCAAGCTGGCCAAGGCAAGGGTCTGCAAAACCCTGATGCGCGGGTTCGAATCCCGCCGTGACCTCCATACTTTTACAATTTGAAATCTTTAAAAAAAGAATTTAACACTTTTGCAAAATAGCCGCGGTGGTGGAATGGCAGACACGTTGGACTTAAAATCCAATGGCCTTAACAGCCGTGAGGGTTCGAGTCCCTCCCGCGGCAGTTAATTCTCTAATTTTCCCTGATTACAGCTAAGTACAACTCCTGTAAATACTGTAGTAGCATGCGAGAGGTAGAATAATCTTTGTGAGCCAGTAGCATAGAATTTCTCATCATTTCAACCCAATAAACATTAAATCCTTCGGGATTGTGGTCAAAAAACTGGGGAATTATCTGATATTCCAGAGTGTCATGCAGAGATTTCGCTGGCTCTTTTTCGTCAACAACCCACCCAACTTTATACCAGTTTACTTCATCTGTCCAGCCGTCAAGAGTGGTAAGCTGAATTACTCCGTTGGCACACGCTTTCATACCACTGGTGCCGGATGCTTCTTCGTACCGGTAAGGCGTATTCAGCCAGACATCCGCTCCGCTGACCATTCTGCGGGCCAGCTGCCAGTTATAACCGGGTACTATAACTACCTTATTATGAAAGCGCTCGGAAGTTAATTTAAAATTCATTTTCTGCAGCAAGTCTTTTCCTATAACATCTTTGGGATGGGCTTTACCTGCAATAATAATCTGCACGGGCATTTTAGGATTACTGATTACTTTTAAAAGTCTGTCTAAATCCGACAAAATCAAATCCGGCCTTTTATATTCAGTCAGCCTTCTGGACCAGGCGATGGTCAATGCTAAAGGATCCAGATGCAAACCCAGTTGACGGTTTAAAGTGCCAATCAGTTTCTGTTTACGAATTAAATGGGCAAGCCATAAGTCCTGGTCAGGAATATTTTTTATACGTTCAAAATCCACTGGAATTTCCGGATAATGCCAGTTTTCACTGACATATTTATCAAACAGAGCATGCAATTCCGGAGCAACCCAAGTGGGCATATGCACACCGTTGGTTATTGGAGTTAACTGAAAATCCGGCCACAACCTTTTAGCTGCTTGTCCGTGTAATTTACTTACTGCATTAGATTTAGCAGCATATTTCAAGCAAAAAGTAGTCATAGAAAATTTACCTTTGGCAATCTGTTCATCTTTCCCTTTGGAAAATAAATTCTCTATGTCGGTTCCGGAAATTTCTGCCAAGCTGGAAAAATATTTGGCTATCAGTTCAAAAGGAAAAATATCATTACCTGCTTCTTTCAAAGTATGGTTGGTGAAAATTACTTTTTTTCCTGCTTTGACAATTGCTTCGTCAAATTTTAATCCTTCGCTAGTAACTAAATTTTTTGCTAATTCAAACAATAGAAAACCTGAATGGCCTTCATTCATATGATAGATAGAGGGCTCTATCTGCAATTCGTTTAATATTTGCAAACCACCGATTGCCAGCAATTTTTCTTGTCTGACTCTGGTATCCTGATCACCTCCGTATAAATGTGCAGAAATCATGCGGTCCTCCCATACAGCATTTTTTTCATAATTGGTATCAATTAGGAATAACTTTGTTTTACCCAGAGACAACTGCCATACCCTGATATATACCGGATGGCCTCCCAAATCTACTGTTACTTCAACAGTCTGGCCATCTGGTTTTTTAAGCAACTCCATTGGGTAGTCTGAAGGATTTTGTGTAATATAAGTTTCGATCTGGAATCCGAATTGGTCAAAATCCTGGTGAAAGTACCCCTGATGATAAAAAAGTCCTACTGCTATCATTGGTATTCCCAGGTCACTTGCCTGCTTTAAAAAATCACCGGCAAGCACACCTAAACCCCCAGAATATATTTGCAGCCAATCTATTAAACCGTATTCCATGCAAAAATAGGCTATGGGCTTTTTTTGTATTATTTTTAAAACAGAGTTAGCAGGATTATTCGCCAGATACCTGGTAAACCAAGTATCCTCCTGCTGCATATATTTATGAAAAAGTCTTAAATTCTGGTCAATTTCCCAGGATTTATCTTCTAAAATCTGTGCCAATTTCTTGCTGCCGTAATTTGCCATAACTACTGCCGGAGGAGAATTTTTGCGCCAGCCGTCACCGTATAAATCCAGCAAAGGCATTATGTAGTGCGGATTCCAGCTGAACCAGAGATTGCTCAATAATTCCTGGTATTTCTCATAAGTGGTTTTTTCTAAATCACGAATTTGTAATACTCTGGATACTTTTCCAGTGAATTTACCGTATTTGACGAGTGTTTCTTGTAGCATTTCCAATTTACTTTTTAAAACGTCGGCAGCTTTGGCCTCCATATTTAACTGAACAAAGTTGGTATTATAGCGTCTGCGGAAATTAAAACGCCAGTTGTCGAATTTTACTGTAAGTCCTGCTTCTTCGTTAATTTCACCGTTATTAAATTGTAATTTTAATAAATCATTCAATTCCTGAAATCTTTCTCCCTGCATTAAATAGTAATTGGCTTCGTCTGCTGTAAAATACTTATCCTGGTACTCCTTAATAATCATAGAAAGTTTTCTTCTGTCTCTGCTGAGAATTTCCAGCATATACAAAATTGGTATTTCAGCATTTTCTCTGTAGTTGCTGGAGTCAAAATAAAATTTGTGGTTGATTTCTGCTCCAAATCCGATATGCATATCCGACATAGCCTTATAAAAATTATAACTTCCCGAACCGGCAATAATTAAAGTTGCCCCGAATTCACTCACTACATCATTTAAGGCATAATTTAATTTTCCGTCATAAGCAATTTGTCCTTTCTGATGCTTTTGTAAATAATGCCGTGCAAATAAAGCATTTAAAATATAAATGGGAATAAATTCGCCTCTTTCATCTACAAAGGAACAGCGTACTCCTTCTGCATCAAAGCTGACTCCGAAGTCTGCATGCTGTATAACAACTATATGCCCTAGAGCTTTAGTATTTTCCTTAATTTCCGGATAAGCATCATGATGAGGGAAATGCTCATTCGGTTCAAAGTTCATGGCATAGTACTGAACTTGGGGAAGCTTCTCCAGGACTTCCTGGACATTGGCTCCAGCCATACCATTACCGCAATCTGCTACAAGCCTGAACGGACGGATTTCTTTTTCGTTGACTGAATGTAAAATATCATTCGAATATTCCTGCAAATAAGTTTGCGGTTTAATATCGATTTCTTTGCTTAAAATATCAGCCGGGGCTACAACATCACTTTTTTCATAAACTTCCCGCAAAGTTTCAGAAGGAACTGGTACGCCTTTCTCTCCAAAAAATTTTATTCCGGTTATTTCGTTGGCATTTATCGGAGAACTGATGATAATTCCACCGGAAAAACCGAATTTACCAATAGCATAATAAAGGCTGTCTGCCGAGACCATTCCCAATGTATAAACATCACACCCTATATCAACAAGTGATCTGGCAACAGCTTTGTGCAATTCCTTGCTGGAGGTTTTCATATCATGTGCCAGCAAAAATTTTTTTCCGGGATATTTTACTAAATAAGCGCTTGACAGTTTATAAACTACTTCAACATTAATGCGCTGGGGATAAATTCCGTTAAAGGAATTCCCCTGAAAAATATCAACATTTTGAAAATCGGGCAGTTTCATTAATTTATAAAGAATTGTTTACTTATCTATGTTAATTTACCTAAATTACAAAACTTTCTCAACTAAAATTAAAACTCCAAGCTGATTTTATTTTTCAATAATGTTAATATTAATTTGTAAAAAAATGAATTAATAAAGTTTTTTAACCTGCCTTGGAATGTATGAACAAAAGCTTTTAATCAATAATAATTGGGAGGCTTCCGGTAATAATAAAAGCATTTCAATCAATTCACCTTGGGATAACCAGCCATTGGGTACGGTACAGGCTGCAAGTCAGGAACAAGCAGGTGGAGCAATTGCTAACGCTGCTGATGCTTTTATAAAATGGCGTATCAGTAATTTAAGTGAACGCCTGGAAATCGGAAAAAAAACCGCTGACTTATTAAAACAAAATCAAACTGCACTTTCCGAATTATTGAGTAAAGAAATAGGAAAAACTATTGAGGATGCTACGTCTGAAATTTCCCGGTCAATAGATTATCTTGAATTGACTATGGCAGCCTTAAAACATTTACACGGCAGTGTTTATCATGGTGATATTTTTAAAAAATATCCCAGAGGTAGAAAAACCGGTTTATATTCCAGGATTCCGCTAGGAGTAGTGTTGGCTATTTCTCCTTTTAATTATCCGATTAATCTTTCTGTAACCAAGGTTATACCAGCACTGCTATCAGGAAACACGGTTGTGTTTAAACCCGCAACACAAGGTAGTATTTCCAGTATTTCATTTTACCAGTATTTCATGCATGCGGGATTACCTCCGGGTTGTTTAAATATTGTTACTGGTGAATCTCGCGAAATTGGAGATACTTTGCTGACACATCCGCAGGTATCTTTAATTGCTTTTACCGGAAGTACAGAGATTGGCAATCATATTCGAGCTGTCAGTAAAGGAATTCCCTTGCTTCTGGAACTGGGCGGCAAAGATGTTGCCATTGTAACAGCCAAAGCAGATCTTGCTGTTACCGGTGAACAGATTATTGAAGGCGCTTTCTCATATGCCGGCCAGCGCTGTACTGCACAAAAACTGATAATAGTTTTTAATGAAATTGCCGATGAATTGCTGAATAAGTTAGTTAACAAAGCTAAAACACTGCAGCTTAATCCTTTAATAAATGAAGCTGCTGCCAAATATATTGACGAACTGGTGCATGATGCCGTGGCCAAGGGCTGCGACGTTAAACTTTCAACAACAAGGGACCGCAACTACCTTACTCCCGGCATTTTAGACAAAATAACTCCTGAAATGCGCATTTTTAATGAAGAACAATTTGGACCGGTGCTACCGATTGTCAGAGTAAATTCTGAATCAGAGGCAGTAACACAAGCAAATTCATTAAAATACGGTTTGCAGGGTGCAGTTTTTACACAAGATATTGAAGAAGCTTTCAGAATTGCCGATAAATTAGCTGTGGGTACCGTACAAATAAACGGTAAAAGTGACCGCGGTCCTGATAATTTCCCTTTTGGAGGATTAAAAGATTCCGGCCAAGCTATGCAGGGGACAATAGAAACAATTGAATTAATGACTAGAGGTAAACTTACGGTTTTGAACCTGCACAAATTTTCTCAATAATCCTTTAACATATTAACTGTACGTACAAGTTCTGCATGAGCCCATGTCAAAGGTTTTACCGATAGAGAAAATCCGGTGTAAGGATCTGCCTGTTCAGCTATTAATCCGGTACTGTCTGTATGGTCCAGAACCCATCTTAAATATTTCTTGGCGGTTTCTAGATTGCGTTTGCGGATCCAGTACTGTGCCACCCATAACGTGGAAATAAACCAGGGATTTCCGGGTAAATGCTGCTGCGAGCCGCGTAAATACCAGTCATCTTCTTTACGTGCAATACCTCCGATGTCGGTTTTCAACCAAAGAGTTTCTTCAATTGCTTTCATTGTTAAATCAATGCGCAGATCATTAAGGGAAAACATATCAAAAGCCCATAAACTGTAAAGAGAGCTGTCTAACGACTTATCAATTACGCAGGCTTTTGTTTCATGGTCACAATAAATCATAGTGATAAATCTTCCTGAGCGATTATCAAATAAATATTTCTCAAATGACGCTTTAACCTCTTTTGCTGTTACTTCGTATTCCTTGGCTTTATCAACCCTGCCATAATTCATTGACAAACTGGCAGCAGCTTTTAAACCAGCATAAACACTCGCAACTGAAAAACTGTGGATGCCTCTTTTAATTTCCCACAAGTTGTAACTTGGTCTTGGTAAACCGGAAGAGTTATAGGCCAGATCCAATTGCAAATCATCGCTATTTCCCTGAAAACCGCCGACAAAAGACTTCAGATCCTGTATTTGCTGTGCCTCTTTATAACGGTAATGGATTAAAAAGTCTCCAGCGGGCAGAATAAAATTGTCCCACATTTCATTAAGAAATTCCTGGTCGCCGAAGCGTTCATAATGCTTCCATAAAGCCCAAAGAACCAATGCAGTTTCATCAATTTGTATTGGTAGCTGTAAATTTCCCCCTTTATCCACCCAGGGGTGCCAGGTGCTGCCAATGCCATCGTCTAAGTTAGTGTAATACTTATGCATCAAATATCCCTCTTTTGTTAATGCCCTTTTACAATACCTGAAGAAACTTTTAGCCAAATCACCGTAACCTACCTCAATTAAAGCTGTAACAACCATAGCTCCATCCCTGGGCCAGAAATATGAGTAAGTATCTTTACCGCCCATTTTTAAAAATGTAGAGTCGTTGGCTGCGATAATTGCTCCGTTATTATCGAACTGGGTACGGATAACCAACAAAGAACGCTTGTATAAATTAAGCATTTTTTCATTTAATTTTTGTTCCTCAAAAACTTTCGGGAACTTACCGCTGAAATAATTATTCACTTTGCTTAAAACCCAGTTCTCCCAATAATGAGAGGTACTTTTCATTAGTTCTCTGCTGTCATGATTTCGTATATAACTGGCACCATCTTTAATACCTTCAAAACTGCGGCCGCAGATTATAAAATAATCAAGGTCCTTGCGCTCATTAGGATTTAGCTGAAACCTGTAAGATATGCAGGATTGAGCTGATCCGGTTACTACTGGATTATTCCATAATTCACCACTTTCCCAGTTGGGAACACAGCCTTGTTTATTATTGTCTTCGGGTCCTGCTGTAGAAAACTGATAAATTTGAGCAGAGGATCCTGTAGCAAGATATCTATTCTTCTTATAATGTACTAATGCCTGTGCTGGGGTATACCAGAGAGCAGTATCACCAACATCGTCACCAAGAATATAAAAATTACTTTTAAAATATATAAATACTTCCTGCAATTTTTCACTTAAATTTTCCACAGAAAAATTGCGTATCAGAATATCTTTGTTTTGTAATATACAGTCGGCAAAGGTAATTTTCATCTGGAATTTGCTGCTGTAAACAGTACTGAAACAAGTAAGTGAATCTCCTAAATATCCGGGGGTAATCTGCCAGCTACCGTCAGTAAAATTGGTAAATTCACCGTTTATTCTTAAAAAAATTTCATTGGGATGCCTGGAAAGATGGTTTTCCTGGCCAACATGTGGCCAGTATACATCTACAATATTCAGAGAATTGTTAATATTAATCAACAAATTGCCGTTACCGATAACTAGGGCAGTGCTCATTTTAATTATCCTAATCTAAGATTCTTGTTTTATTATAAATAACTTATTGAACAGGTGTCTAATTTTTTAATAATTTTTTAACAGATATAGTATCTCCAAAATACAACTGGCACTCCAGCACTGCGAGATACAGCCTTTTGGTTTTAAAGTTGCTGCTTCAAATACTTCCGGAAGGTAATCAAGCTGATATTCCTGCAGTTTAAGAAAAAGTCTGCCTAGCTGCCTGCGGACATAAGCTTTAGCAGTAACATTATTGTCATTAATTTTTAAATACGCTTTTAAATAAAAACCCAACAAAAACGGCCAGACAGTACCCTGATGATATGCCTGGTCGCGGGAATTCTGGTCACCGCTGTAAAATTTATGAAAACTTAAATCTTTGGGATCAATTGTATATAAACCTACGTCAGTAAGTAGATTTTTTTCACAGAATTTTAAAACTTTCATTGCATTAGGTTTATCCAGTATGTTAAACGGCAGAGCAATAACAAAAATTTGATTTGCCGTTAATCTTAACTGAGTCTCCTGGTTTTTATGCAAGCTGAAATTGTCATTTAAACACTGATATTTTTCCAGCCAGAAAAATTGTTGGAAATATATTTTGAGTTTATCTTTGGTCAAAATAATTTCATTAAAATAATTTTTTTCCGTTTCCAGGTTTTGCTCAAAAATTTTTATAATTCTAAGTACAATTTCTAAGTAATTAAACCATAATGCTTGAATTTCCACTGCCCTTCCCGACCTGGTAACTACAGGTATATTTTTTACTTTGGCATCCATCCAGGTAAAGGCCTGGTCTGAATTCCCGTCAAAAAGGAAGCCGTATTCGTCAATTTTTATTCTGAAACTTCCCATACTGAAACTTTCCCAAATTTCATTTAACATTTTTAAAAATCTGATTTCTTTTAAAAATTCCCAATCACCTGTTTGCTGATAAAATAACCAGACTGCAATTATATACCAAAAAATTGCATCCAGTGAGTTATAGCTGAGATTATCTGTAGTATTGGGTATTAATCCTTTTTTAAATAAAGGGCGCCAGGCTGACAAAAGATTTTTAGCATCCAGATGGCGTTTTCTTGTTAAAAACAATCCCGGAAATGAGATAAACGTATCCCTACCCCACTCCGAAAACCAGTGGTAACCAGCAATAATCTGCGGATAACCCTTGGACGGGTGTGTTACCATAAACTGCTCACTCTGTTTAATTAGTAAAGAACCCAAACTACTCAAACTGCTTGCTTTAAAATTTGGTAACTTAGAGTGCATCAAGGACTGTCTTTTATTATATTCTGCAAAATAATCAATTAATTGATTTTGTTCAGCAGCAGCAATTTGGTTTCTTCCGGATTCCGGTTTTTGTGTACTTAAATTAACGTATTCATCAAAATTATTTATAGCCGATTCATAAGAGAACTCCATCTCAAGTACTGTAAATCCTGCAGGAAATTCATCGCTGAATTCACAGCAAGATTGTAAATCTTCAAGAGCCGGATATCCCCGATCTGCTTCGTGGGGATAATAAAAATTATAATAAATATCCTGGAAATTTTTAATACGCAGGAAATTGCTGGACATTTTTAAGTACTTTCCAGGTGCCATTTCAAAAAATATGCTTGAACCCTGTACTTTGAAATTAAAAAGCTGTTCCCCGGAAGAATTTCTGGTCTCATGGATATTACGCCATGTTAATAAAGGCAGACAAATAAGTTTTCCAGGAATTTTACTGTCAATTTCATAGCGGATGATTGTTTTATTTTTACCGATTACCTGAACCAAGGATTTTTTTAGTTTAATATCGGGATTAAAAAAATGGTAAGACCATTCTGGAAAATCATTCAATCTAAAAGAACGC
>DATDWK010000003.1:0-4639 GCA_035289685.1 Candidatus Dojkabacteria bacterium | reverse complement strand
TTTTTTCCAAATTGATTAAAAAATATTAAAACTCTAAAATCCAAATTCTTCCGG
Source organism: Candidatus Dojkabacteria bacterium (assembly GCA_035289685.1). GTDB lineage: Bacteria > Patescibacteriota > Dojkabacteria > B142 > OLB20 > DATDWK01. Next base: position 4,585 of record DATDWK010000003.1, on the reverse strand, counting down.
CGGCACTGCCGTAAAGGTTTTCCTGATGCCGTCGATCAAAGCCACACTCAATTTCCAGGCGTGCAGCAGCAGCCTGGGGTATTTGTCAGAATATTTCCCACCGTAAACGCGGTCTCCGATAATCGGGTAACCCAGGTTGCTCAAATGCACCCTAATTTGATGCGTCCTGCCGGTTTTGGGGACAGCTTTTACCAAAGAAGTTTTTAATCCGGTTAACGTACCGGTAAGCGTTGCAGTCTTGATAAATTCAAATCTGGTCAAAGCTAGCCTGCCCTTTTGCTGGCCCTCCTTTAATTCAGCAAATTTTTCGCGGTTTTCAGGATTCCTGCCCAGATAATCCTGCACTTCATAAGGTTTGTCTTTGAAAAGCCTGTTAATATCGCCGGCAACAACTGCCAGATAGACTTTCTCCACATGGCGTTCGGCAAACTGTTTGGAATAATGCCATAAACCCAAGTTGCTTTTACCCACTAGAATCAGTCCGGAAGTGTCTTTATCAAGCCTGTGAATCAAGCCGAAACGCATTTTTTGGTCACCCAGATCGGCCATATTCTTATACTTGTAAAGCAGAGCGTTCATTAAGGTACCCTGCCAGTTGGCAGTTGCAGGATGCACTACCATGCCTGCAGGCTTATTGATGACAACTAAATCCTGATCCTCATAAACAATCTCCAAAGGAATTTTTTCCGGAATGATATTTTGTTCCTCCTGAGAGAATTTATCCGTATCAACACTGACTTCATCGCCTGTTTTAATGCGATAGTTGGGTTTGAATTCAACTACGGCATTTATCTTAACCAATCCTTCATTTAAATGCTTTTTTATCTGGCTGCGGGAATATTCGGGTAATTTAAACGCCAGATAAAGATCCAGTCTTTGGTTTGCTTCGATTTTTGCTACTTTTAATGATTTCATGCCGCTTTTGTCTTATGTGCTTTCAATTTAAGCATTGCTAATTTTTCAAAAATTTTTAAATCAAACAGAATTCTGATTAAAACATAAATGACAATTGCCGAAGTTATTGCCACATCGGCAAGATTAAATTTCGGGAAACTGCCAACGGAGATATAATCCACTACACCGCCGTAGTTGATCCTGTCAATAATATTGCTTGTACCGCCGGCAAGAATCAACACCAGAGAAAAAATCTCAATAAATTTCAATCTCTTAATTTTAGTCAAATCTTGAGTTTTATTTATTTTAAATAGTAAATACCCCACATAGCCCACAACCAGCAGATTTAACAATATAATCAGATTATTATTGCCCTGGAAAAGGCTGAATGCTATTCCCGAGTTTACTTGGGTATCAGGTGTACTTTGCAGAATTTGCAGTTTAAGAAACCGGTCAATAAAGATGACTGATAAGAATAGCAGTAATTGTGCAAATTTCATTTAACTTTCCTTTTAGTATATGAAAGATTGTATTTATTCACTGCTTCTATATTACCATAATTTCTGTTCAACAGCTTGGTACGGGCCAATGTGGTCCGCTGTCCCTCCTGTAGCTTGATCTGCTGCGACCTTTTTTGCGCCCAAAAATTACTCAAAGCCAAAACCACCCCAACCAGAATAATTGAGAGTGAAATTAATTGGGTTAGGTCAATAGCATTAAGAAAGTCTTTGGTGTATTTTTCGCTGTAGGGCTGAAACAGGAATTCGGACAATCCGAATAAAACAAAAAACTGTAGTACCATTCCCCTAGGTGACAATTCAGCCCTTTTAAAAATCCGGTTTTGTCCGAATCGGTAAATTAAAAAAACGATTAAAAACAGTATTTCCAATAATTGTAAAGGATATCTGGAAATTCCATCGGAATAAGTAATTTTTAAAATTCCTTCTGTTACTTCCGCCCCCACGTTGATACCCTGTAAAAACATGCCCAGCAATACGGTAATAGCAGCAATACAATAAGCTATGAGCAGCCTTTCAAACAAAAGGTAGATGCTCTTTTTCTGGTTGGAGTTTAAATAAAGTATAATTACCCCCAGAATCAGACCAAAAAATAATCCCACATATAAAAAGTTGCCGTCATTCAAGTTGAAAAATGTCCAGGGATTATCTTTAAAAAAAACAAATTGCTCCTGGTCGATACTTACCGGCAGGAAATTCCATTTCAGATCCTTATATTCACCAAGTTTATTAAGCATACCCAGCAGTCTAGACACAAAAATAGAACTGAAAAAGCTTACAAAGGCTATGTCAAAAAGCGCATTATTCTTTAAATCTTTTTTGGACTGCACCCAAAAGACAAATAAATAGGTTATAAAAAAAATAATAATAAACAGATAAATAATCTGGATCTTAAATTCACCGATTGTGATAAAAGGCAACATAATTTACGGCTAAGGTTTAAAGGTTCAATGCCTTCTTTTTTTATGTTTCTTTTGTTTTTTAAACGAATAATTTTGTTCCTGCTGGGAACTTGCCCCGTGGTGTTTTTCAGCTTCCTGCTCTTTTTCGGATTCCGCTTCAGGTTAAAACATAATAGATTTCAATCCTGCCAATTTGCCCCGCAGGCTGTCTGAAAGAGATCTGCGTGCTGCAGTATCTGCCTGCTGCGCGGATTCCAACGTTTTAGCGCTTACCACATTCAATACTTTGCTGGGATCATTGCTGTCAAAATTGATATCAATTCTCATTTCTGTATCATTTTTAGCAGCCAGTTCGCGCGAATTGATTCTTAATTCAAAACTCAAAGCTACCTCCCTGTCTTTCCCCATAAAATTAACAATAGGTATATTCACACCCCCTTCGTTAAAATCGTTGTATTCTTCTTTGAGCTCAGGTCTTAAAAGAAAATAAAGAATTAAAAAAGGCGGCAGCAGCAGAAAATTTATCAGAGCCAGAAGAAACGGCAGCAGTGGGTTTCTCAGCCTCTTCCTGGAATCAACAAAGACCCAGACGGATATGGCACCCCAGAAAAACACCAGATACATGACTATCACGGTAATAATCGAACTATAATTAATGGATTCATTAAACTTAATCAAATCCAAAAGAATATTAGCCATGATAGAACTTTAAACTTAATTAAATTATTGTACCCTTTTTATAAAGCAATAGTTAAGCGAATGCAATAAAAAATGCCAGGAGAGGGAGTTGAACCCTCACTCTGTTTTACCAGAACCGGATTTTGAGTCCGACGCGTCTGCCGATTCCGCCATCCTGGCCAACTTAAGCTGTATCTGAATTTTAACAGATCAATAAGATATTGTCATGCCGTGTAACCTAATTAAGTCAATATATTTAATATCTTATTTTTTATTTTTCTATTTATGAAGAAATTAGTCTGGGCTTTTGCATTGCTTTTAATCTCTTTCGGAGGATTAATGGGAAGCATGGTGTCGGTAAAAGCAGACAGCCTTCCCACAGTCTGCATTATGAACCGTAAAAATTACGGCAATCCTTATGGAACTTACATGCATAAGGTTGAATGTTTTCCAGTGGACGGTGAGCATACTTATGTTACTGCCAGAGGCGATACTCTTTTGATTGACTGTAAGCATCCTGGAAAGATCCTGAAAAACGGTAAATTTACCCCTGCTACTAATTGCAGCTTTGTGCCGCGGGTCTAAGTGATAGAAAAAAATAATACCATGTAAACAGGTTTATCTAAATGAGCCAGCCTTTAAGGCTGGCTCATTTGGATCTTTTAAAAAAAATTCTTCTAGCCACTGACCCGCCCCAGTTCCCTGTTTTGCAAATGGGCAATTTGCATTTGCTGGGCAATAGCTCCGGCTATCTGCTGTAAAATATTTTTTCTCGCAGAAATTGCGGTATTTAAATTTTCTTTTGCAGAAGTAAGCATTGCCAGTTTGTTTTCCAAGTCTTCTATTTGACTCTCAATCTGTTTTCTGGCATTTTTCAGCATAGTAATTCTATCAGCCAGTTGTGCTCTAAACTCAGGTGGCAACTCCATCTGCATTTTATTTTCCATTTCAGCCAAGTTACCCTCAACTTCGCCTCTGCGGCTTCGCAGCTCGCTTAACGCACCTTTTATGCGATTTTTATTTTCTTCAATTTCACCCTTTTGCGACTGCATCTGCTCAATCTGCCCTTGAATTTCTGCAGGCTTGGGAATACCTGTTCCCATAGTTACTAAATTTTACAAAATTAAAAAAATGAAACAGTTAAAAAAATAGCAGCCAATAAACATCTAGTTTCCCGAGCTTACAGGCCCAGGCTGACCGGGTAACGGTGAAGCTGTTCCTGAAGGCACATTTGGCAGCTGTATCCCCAGATAATTGGCCCTGAAACTTACAAGAATCTGCATTATTTTCATTTCCAGATCGGGAATTGCCTGAATAAGGAAATTAAGCAGCTGTTCCTGGTTGGAACCTGCCGAAACCAGCTGGTCAAACTCTTTTTTTTGCTGTTCTGTGAGCATGGGCTCAAAATATGAGACTAGGTTATCGCCAAACTGGTCATATAGACGGTTGGCTTCCTGGTTGATAAATTCTGCCTCAACGTCATCGCCGTGCTTCTCCTGCACCAGCTGCACCATAAAGCTAAGTACATTCTGATCTTTCGGCTGATCTACCGGGTTGGAATTGACCATTTTTTTAAATTAATGATTATTTGCT
>DATDWK010000002.1:0-2080 GCA_035289685.1 Candidatus Dojkabacteria bacterium | reverse complement strand
ATTTGACTAAAGAATCCGGTCCGGTGATATCCAAAGATTTCAGCGCGAAATTACAGGAGCTGGATACGGAAATGGCTTTAAAAAAGGGGAAACAGGGTAAAACAATGGAGAGCTATGTAGCAGAAGTCCAAAGCTCCCAGGAAAAATCCTCTGAAGTTGAAGTTGTTGTTGAACCGATAAGCAAACTGTCTGGCTTAAACTTTGGAAAAGGTAAAGGGAAAGACCCGGCATTTGGTTTGGTGCATCATGTATTGCAGGCGCAGGACTATGATAATCTTACAGGAGATGAGATTCTAGTAGTGCCGGAATTGCTGCCCGATTATCTTGATAAAATAAATACAGTCAAGGGTTTAGTTGTGGAAAAAGATGTGGCAGAGGATTTATTGGAAAAAGTACAAGTTCCGCTTGTTTATAATTTAAATAAAAGCACTGAAAATATGCAGGAAAATATGGTTGTAACCTTGGATCCTGAAAGTGCGCAGGTATTAGCCGGAGCGGGTAAAAAGGCAGCTCCGGATACTGAAAAAGTTCCGGAAACAGCCAAACCCGGGAAAGAACCCGAGTCAAATATTGTTTTTGATATCGTAGGTGAGGCAATTCCGGTGGTACGCTCAAAAATAGCCAGTAAAGCTGAAAAAGGAAACGCAAAACCTGCAGGCGGGCAGACTAAAGAGATGGCAGGAAAACCAGCAGCAGAATCGGCTGTATCCTTAGGTCCGGCAGTACCAGGTGCAGGCGCTGCGCTTACTGACCTGCCCGATGTTCAGCCGGCTAAAGAAGTTAAGAATGAAAAAGAGCACAAGGAACCTGAATCTAAAGAAAAACCGGAGACTCCGGTAGAGCCCGAAGCTGCCGCAGAAAAAGAAATTCCAGAAACAAAAAAGCAGAATAATGGTGAAGTTCTTCAAAAAACTGTCACTGAATTCTGGCAGTTTCTCGAAGTTGTAGGTCCGGAAATAAATCCTCCCAATATAGACGGGGTATTTGTGCAGATACAGTCTTTTTACGACGTCCTGAAAGTCAATCCCGATGATCTTATCAAAAGGAAAGAGCAAAGACAGGACTTTATCAGTAAGGTGCTGGAACAGTTAAAGGAAATTCTTGCCAAGCTTCAAGGAAAACCCCTTGTTCTGCAGGGAATTACCAAAAATCCTGCTGCAGGTAACGGCGACAATGATGAATTTATGGAAAAAGTAAATGTGGATCTGGCTATAATTGACAGGATAAGAAACAGAGAGTCATACCGGAATGTCTGGTATGCGCTGGGAGGTGTAAATAATGCCAGGGAGCAGTCCGAGCTGAAAAAAATTATTACCTCCTATGGCCTGCGCCGCTCTTCAACTTTTAAAATTTATACCACTCTGGCAACCCCGATTGCTGCCATCTCAGTAAAATCCTTATTGGAAAATGAAATAGATGCAGTTATCCTGGATCTGGATAAATTGCTGGAGGCTTTTGCCATAGGATCATTAGATGAGGGTTTTTCCGATTTTCTGACCTGGCTGATCCGGACTGTAAACACCAATAAAAACAATGCCCTGCTTTTAATTAAAGAGGTTACTGTTTCCAAAGACCAGGTTGCAGCTTTGTTAAATGCGGGTCTGCACGGGTTTATTATGCATTATGATGATTTCAAGCATATGAAGCAGGTGGTCAGCAGTTTAGAGGTAAAGCGCGTAGTCAAAGAAAAAAGCAAGCGCGGCCGCAGACCCAAAAAACTGGACTACGGATTTTAAAATATTCTCAACCGGTGTATTTGTAAAAAGCTACTTGGGCCGCACGAATTCAAATCTGGAAATTAATTTGCCGTTTTTCTTTACTTTTTCCAGGAACAGAGCCTTGGGTCTCACCCAAATAGGATTGTTGCCCCATTCTGAAGAATAAGAACTTAAGTAATTATGGTTTTTGTGGTTAAATTATAGATGTATCATAGCAACTTTGCCAGAGTTTATTTTATTTCTTAGTAAATTTCAATGCCGCTAAATCATTCCAAAGAAGGGGATCTTGAAGGAAGGCCGGCTCCTATAAACAGGGTAATTTCTTTTTTAACTCTTTCTGACGTGTTTTCCTGGAGTTCCTT
>DATDWK010000001.1:0-8900 GCA_035289685.1 Candidatus Dojkabacteria bacterium | reverse complement strand
CTCCTTTCACCTTACCGTCTTTAACCGCAATGTAAATAGAAAAAAGATTGCCCCCCTGAGAGTCGGTCAATGCCTGCCTGCAAATATTTGTAAAATTATCAGTGACGCCTTTTTCTGCAAAAAACACTTTTACCAGTTTCTCAAAGTCATCTATATTAGAATAGTTAATTTTTTTAATATTTTCCGGGGTAGGGATTTTATAAAGTTTATCAACACTACCCATAAACCAGTGCTCCTGGTCAGCTATTTTAAAACCGCTTTTAACAAGCAGCGGCAGGGCAGCCTTGTTTTGCGTCAACAGATCCAGGGCAAGGGAGTATCCTCCTCCGCAACAATCACGGCATTTCTTAACATGGTCCTCACTAGTGATCGAGGAGGTGAGCATCAGCTGGTTGAAAAATTTGGAATGCAGCTCGCTTTTAATGAGAATTCCCAGCTCATTTTGCGAGAATTCCTTAATAAAATAAGGATAATTAATTTCCAGATACTTTTGCATGATATCGGTCATAGCTATAAACGGTAATGATATTAAGTAATATATTTTAATTTTATTTGCCAGCTTTGAGCAAATTGAAAATCCGGTGCTTCATTGCCAGGGTCTCTTTATATGCTTTGTCTGCATATTTTTCAATGGCATCAAATGCCGTATATCCCTGACCGTCAACGCTGAAAGTAATCTCCAGATCGGCTGCGTCATAATGAGTTTGAAAACGTTCAATCTGTCCTCCTAAAAGTCTGTATATGGCAATTATTTCGTCAATAAATCCTGAATTGGGCTTTAAAGGCTTGGACCAGTTGACAATATGCCTTACCCCGATAACTTTACTGACCCCGTAGCGCCCTTTTAATTCGTTGGTCGAGTAGCTTTGAGTTAAGTCACCGTCGACCAGCACCCTTCCGGCAAGTTTAATGGGCGAGGGAAAAGCTATAGGGTAAGCCATACTGGCCATAACTGCTTTGACCAGGTTGCCGCGGTCTAAAAAAACACGCTCCCTGGTATTGGGGTCGCTGGCAAAAGTTACAAGTTTAATGGGCAGGTCTTCAATATTGGTTTTACTGTTAACAAATTCAGTTAATTTTTTTAACAGTAAGACTTCATCAACAATCGATTTACCTGTGATTATTGACTTAAAGGATACTATTTCCCGGAATTTTACTTCTTTAAGAATGTTGACAAATTCGTGCCATTTCATCCCCAGGGCATACATGCCCGCAAGTACCGCACCTGCACTGGATCCGGCAACAACAGCAGGTTTCAGTCCTTCTTCCTGAAAAAAGCGGATCACTCCTACGGCTGATAGGCCCCGGGCCAATCCGCCTTTAAAAGAAAGGGCAAAAGGTTTGGTTTTAATTTGGGACATGGCAATCAGCTGTCAGGTTTAACTGCAACCAATATAACACAGGGTTATTATTACAACAATCTGTTACTGGGCGTTGGGCGATTCATCATAAAAGAAAGTTTCCTGAAAAAATCCTGTCTGAAATCCCGGGTAAAATATTGCTATATAGTTTTACCTTAATCGCTTGTTACTGCTTGAAAATTATTAATTTCTAAAACATCGAAATAAGCGGTACCTAAGGCAACACCCAAACTATTAATCTTAGCATTAAATGAAAAAGTTTTACCAATATCTTCGCTATTCACCTGGATCATATTTTTGTTTATCAAATAATCATTGCATTGAGAAGTGTTTACATTGCATGAAGAAAACAGATATTTTCCGGAATAGTCCTGACTAACAGTACTGCCTTCACCTTCATATTTTGCCGTAATGCTTAAGTAGCCTTCCTCGGTAGGGGCTATAGTATTGGTAGTCGAGGTCGGGCTTAATGTCTGACCTATTGTTTGAGTCGGCTCAGTTGGGGATGGGGTAGGACTTGGACTTCCCGGTCTGATATTAAAGCTGTCCGCAATCAGCCACACTGCCAAGGCCATTACACCCAAAAATCCGATAACAATTAAAATTTTACTGCCACCTGTTAAAGCTGATTTTTTTACATTTATATTTGTAGCCGGTTCACTGGGCTGAGTAAGCTCGGGATTCATATTATTTACACTGGTTGGATTGGAATTGTTTTGCACCGTATCCTGAATAATAAAATAATCTGACTACTAATAATATAGACAATTAGCAGTTACTAATAAATAGCTTTGTTTGAATTTTTACAATTTGAAAAACATAGGCGAATAGATTAAGCTATTACTGGGAAGTTTTAAGTGTTTATTTTTTTTAGCTGCCCTATGTCAAGACACGGACTCAATCTTTTAAAATTGCAGGTGGAACCACCCACAGTTTGGACCAAGCTGTACGACTGGATAGTGAGCACCTCACGTATCGTGGTAATTGTGGTGGAGCTGCTGGTAGTAGCTGCTTTTGCCATTAGACTGGTAGTGGATATCCAAAGTAAATTCCTTGACAGGGAAATTGAAACCAAAGAAACAGTTATGTCCCAATGGCGTGAAGAAGAAGCCCGATTCCGTAAAATTCAGGATAAAACAAAGGCTTTTGAAACAAGCTGGATTTTATCCACTGCTTATACAGAGATATTTGTTGAAATCAATAAGTATATCCCCAAAAATTCTACTGAACTTAGCGTGCAAATAGACCGTGAAGTTATCAATATTTCCGGTGAAGCAACAAATCTGGAAGTCGGCAACCTTGAAACAGCCTTAAAAAACAACAATTTTTTTCAGAATACTGAAGTAAAACAGATACAATCGTCAAACAGCAATCCGCAGGAGATTGCCCAATTCAGTATTTCTACCAAAGTAAGAAATATTAAGTCGCGGAGTATTGCCGATACTGGTATAAGCAGTACTTCGCTATTAAATAAATAAAATGGCATTAAAAACTCGCAGTTCGAGTATAAGTTTGATCTTGGAATCCACTCAAGGGAAGACTTATACTGTAATTCTGGTGACAATCCTGGTTATTGCCTTGCTCCTATTTGTTGCTGCTCTGCCTGCATACTTATCTATCACAAACCAGCTGGTCAGAAATGAGGCTAAAACCAAGTATTTGGGTGATCTTGACACCAAACTGGAACATCTCAAGGAATTGTCTGAACAGGAAAAAAGCTACACTGAAGAAATTGACATTTTAAACTCTTTATTTAAGGAAAAAAGGAATGACGAATTTATTATAGCCAATATAAGCAAACTGGCAGAAAAAAATAATTGCAAATTGTTCAATTTAGGTTTTAGTGAAACCGAGGTTCCATCTATTTCAGAGCTTGGTGGTTTCTCACTTTTTTCAGCCGTTCCTGTAACCATTACACTTAACGGGGATCTTGTAAATTTAGAGAAGTTTCTGAAAGATCTTGAAAATTTTCCTGCAACCATAACTGTAAAATCCGTAAATTATAGTAAAGATAGCGACAATGTGGCAGCACCAAATGCTTTTAATATGGTTATTAACGCGGAATATTATTTTTGGAATTACGAATCATGAACAGATCCTGGATCACATTGGTAGTAGTTGCTGTAGTTACACTGATTATCATTGCCGGGTATGAATTTGTAAATTCCCTGACCGGCGCCAATCTTGATTTTTCCAAGCAGGTCAGTCCGATCGAAAACGATTTGGGTACCCAGGAGCTAATATTCTTAAAAGGAATCAAGGATAATATTCAGACGCCTGATGAGAATCTGGACGGTGCAAACCAGTAGACTGGCAGTTGTACTTATCTGGTACAATATACAAAAATTTCTATGGAAAAGTTATTATTCGGAACAGGAGGCTCTCCACTTACATCTGCCAGTAGAAGCACCCAGGACGGAATCAAACGTATTAAAGAACTAGGCCTGGATTGTCTGGAAATGGAATTTGTACATGGGGTCAAGATGAGCAAAGAAGTTGCACAGGATGTTGCAAAATTAAGAAAAAATTTGGGGGTTGAGCTGACAATTCATGGTCCGTATTATATTAACCTGGCGTCGGAAAATAACAAGATTTTTTACGGCAGCATCAAATATATTACCGATGCAATGCTGATCGGGGAGGTCAGCGGAGCGCGCAGCGTTACCTTTCACCCGGGTTTTTATCAAAAAGGCTCTCCAGAAGAGACGTACACTAAGGTTGCCAAAGGAGTTGCCAAAATTTATGAAAGATTGCAGCAGGTGCTCCAAAAAGAAAATTTAGCCGGGTTCAGACCCAGGATTAAACTTGCCCCGGAGTTAACTGGCAAGCCCACCCAATTTGGCGAACTTGAGGAATTGCTGACTTTGTGCAAGCAGTTTAAAAAAGATGATCTGCGCTTTTGTTTTGACTTTGCACATAAATATGCCAGGTCAAACGGAAAATATAATACCTATGACGAATTTATGAAAATGCTGGAAAAAATCAGCAAGAGTTTAGGGGATAATTTTTTAAAAAGCCTGCATATGCACGTTTCTGGGATTATGCATTCGGAAAAGGGAGAACGTAACCATGTCACTTTATTGGCAAACGTATCAGCATACCGGGATGCCGGAGTTGATTTGCCGGAAGCAGAGGCTATTTTAAAAGATCTTGGAAAAAAGGATAAACTTGCAGGATCATTTTTTAACTGGCAGGAGCTTTTAAGAGCATTGAAAATGTCAGGTGTCGGGGGTAATTTAGTTTGTGAAAGCCCGAATCTGGAGATGGATGCCCTGGTGATGAAAAATTATTATAGCAGTATATAAATTTCAGAAAGACCATGATTATATGCGTAAATTTGTCTAAAATACATACAATCTGGTAAACTTATATGCTACTTTAACTTAGAATTATAATTAATGAAAAAACAGGCAAAGCTAGCACAGAAAAAAATAAAAGAAACCGGATCGACCAAAATGGTAAAGTCAGTTAAATCTTCAGCCAAGAAAGTTACTAAAAGTACGGGTCCGAAAAGGGAAGTAGAGAGAGGTATTGAAGTAAATCTGACTCCGTTTTTGACTCCAGCTGCAATTTTAATGGGCAGTCTAATGATTTCTTTGTCGTTTATTTTCGGAGTGCGCAGCGCCAGCCAGAATTCTCTCGAAGCTTCACTGGTCTGTGACTCGAGTTCACCATTGTCACGCGATTGTCTGGTGAAATACGCCAAAGACCTGGGACTGGATTCCGGCAGATTCGCTGCCTGTGTTGATAACGGAGATTTTAAACAGACAGTTGCCGATGAAATTACCGCCGGCAATAACCTTAACGTCCAGGGAACACCCACTATGTATATTGGCAAGGGCAGCGGTACCCAGATTAAAGCGCTGTATATCGGCACCGGGGCTGCGTATAAAGAATTCGCCAGCCTGATTGAATATGCTGGCGCAAACAGTATTGAGGCTATCCAGGAATACTGGCTCAATGTGCAGCTTGACCAGCTGGAATCTTTCCGTGACCGTGTTAAAGAGTACTTTGCCAGCAGTGACGGAGGGTCTTACACGGGAGATGAGCTGGAAAAACAGACCAACGAGTACATGGCTACACAAAGGCAGGTTATTGAGCAGGATAATGTAGTCCAAGATGTTGATTTGGGCAATGGTGTTGCTTCTGGTACAGGAGAAGTGGTGCTGGTTGAGTTCAGTGATTATGAATGCCCCTACTGCAGGCAATTTGCCACCAGCATCCTCAAAGACATCAAAACAAATTACGTTGACAGCGGTAAACTGAAATATGTATTTCGCGATTATCCTTTGGAGGAGATCCATGTTAATGCCCGCTTGGCTGCCGAAGCTGTCCGTTGTGCCGGAGACCAGAATAGATATTTTGAATATCACGATAAAGTTTTTGCTTCACAAGATACGCAGGCAGCCCAGTAATTTAATGTTCAAATGAAAAAACCGATAATCCTGGGAATTATTGCTGCTTTTTTTACAGTCATCTTTGTTTATGCTACAACAACTTTATCACCCTGGGATAAGGATAAATTCAGCGAATTTTCCGTACAATACGATATCAAGAGCCAGGACCAGCTGCTGGTTAATTTTGACAGCATTGTCAACTCGGGTTTGGTTTTAAAACTGCTTCATACCCGTAATGTCCTTATTTGGGCAGTACTATTCGGACTGGCTTTGGTGCTGGGATTTGCCAGCGTGCACAGCTTTATAGACAAACTTTTTTTTAGAAAGTTTTTTGAGGAACCCAGTTTGGTTAAGGCATTCCGGCGCGGCATTTTTATATTCCTGGCTTTTTTGGGTGTGGTATTTTTAAGGCTGATCGGCGGTTTATACTGGTATAACGCTGCGGCGATTATAGCGCTATTTATTGCCTTGGAGTTAGTAATCCGCAATACCCAGCTGCACAGGACAAAAGTTATCAGCCGGCAGATAAAAGACTAGCACTGTGACTTCGTGCTATACTTCAGAATGTTATTAAGCGTTAATTATGAGTAAAAGTTTTAAGGGAATTACAGAATCGAAACTAGAAAAAGAAATTATTGAATGGTTTATTAAACACTATCTAAATACCAAACTAAGTAATCAATTAGGCAAGTTTAAAGTAGTTAAGCGAGAATATTCTTTAGTAGATACGCGTAATTAAAAGACGGTTAAGGTATTTCGTAATTATTTTCTTAGATCCTTTTTGATATGAATAAAAAAATTCTTGTTGCAGTGGCTTGGCCTTATGTCAACGGAGAGTTACATCCGGGTCACTTAGCCGGATATTTGTTGCAGGCAGATATTTTTGCCCGCTATCACAGGTTGCGGGGTAATGATGTGTTAATGGTTTCCGGCTCTGACTGCCATGGTACGCCAATCACAGTTGAGGCAGATAAACAAAAAGTCGTACCCCAGGAAATTGTCGCAAAATATCATACACGGGATATCGAGTTATTCAATTTATATAATTTGAGTTATAACCTATATACCAAAACCACCACAGATATTCATAAGAGGGTAGTGCAGGAGATGTTTTTAACTTTGTTGAAAAATGATGTAATTGTCAAAGGAACCATGCAGCAGTATTATTCCCCTGAAGACCAGCAGTTTCTGCCGGACAGGTATGTAGAAGGGACTTGTCCTTATTGCGGTTCCAAAGACCAGCGCAGCGACCAGTGCGAAATTTGCGGCCGCTGGCTCTCTGACGGAGAGCTGATTGACCCGCACAGCAAACTTACAGGCAAGTCGGTTGAACTGAAAGATACAGAGCACTATTTTCTGGACTTTGAAAAAATGTCGTCAGATTTAAAAAAATACCTAGATTTAAAAAAGCAGGTCTGGCGCAAATGGGTCTGGAGCGAAGCAGCCGGCTGGCTGCGCGAAGGCTTGAAAAAGCGCGCCATCACCAGGGATATGGACTGGGCAATTGAACTTCCTGTTGAAGAAATAAAAAAACTGCCAGGGGATAAGCAGTTGAAAGATTTTGCGGGCAAAAGAATTTACGTCTGGTTTGAAGCAGTAATCGGGTATTTATCAGCCCCGCAAGAATGGGTACAGCTAAAAGAATCGTCCGGTGATGTCATCTTTCATGAATTCCAGGGTCAAAGCAAAGTCTGGAAAGACTGGTGGTTAAATAAAGACGCCGAACACTATTATTTTATGGGTCAGGATAATCTGGTATTTCACACTTTGATGTGGCCGGCGCAGCTTATGGGAGCCAAAAATGGATACACCCTGCCGCATAATGTGGCAGTTAACAAATTTATGAATTTAAATGGAGCTAAATTCAGCAAAAGCCGCGGCAATATTATTGATTCAAAAAAATTGGCCGAAAAGTACGGGGTAGATCTGGTACGTTATTACATTTCAGCAAACCTCCCGGAGCATAAGCAAGCCAATTTCACCTGGGAAAGTTTTGCGGATCAGGTTAATAATGAGCTGGTAGCCAACTTGGGTAATTTAATCAACAGGTCTTTGAAATTCCTGGAGAACAATTTCGGCGGAGCAGTAGGAGAGTCAGAAGTGCAAAATTTCACAATGGATAAAAACTTAGACAGGGCAATTAAAGAGACCTATAAAGCAGTCGGTGGGCATATTGAAAAGTGTGAATTTGTCGCAGGGCTCATGAAAATTCTGGAATTAAGCAGAACGGGTAACAGGTATTTTGACCAGCAGAAAATCTGGGCAGTAATCAAATCTGATAAAAATAAAGCCGGGGAAATTTTGATTAATCTGCTTAATTTAATCGAAAATTTTATAGTTCTGATTTCACCATATTTACCGGGTTCTGCAGAAAAGCTAGCTGGAATGCTGGGAGAAGATGCAGAAACATTGACTCCGGTTGTCGGTAAAGATAAATGGCAGGCGCAGTTCCGAAAAAAGTTTAAGCTTGTAGGTGCGGTGGAAATCCTTTTTAATAAGCTGGATAAAGAAAAGGTTTTAATGGAAAAAGATAATTAAAAATTGCTATGCCCCAGATTTTCCCTTTTACAACACTTTTTGACTTCCACTGCCATTTGATTGCAGCCGCTTTTAATGATAACCGGGCTGAACTGGTAAAGCAGGCACAGGCAGCAGGTATAGAAAAAATAATCGACGTGGCAGTTGACTTGAATTCTGCTGTTGACACCCTTGCAGACGCCCAGAAATTCCCCGGAGTTGTTTATCCGACAATCGGCCTTGATCCGGAACTGTGTGTAATGGGTTCAGATCTCTATGATCCTGGTTTAAACTACGAAAAAATCGACCAGCAAATAAAAAAAATGCGCTTTATGCTGCAGAATGAGAAATATTTTATGATTGGTGAGTGCGGAATAGACCTTTACTGGTTAAGGAAAAATAACTTTGCCCACGCGATTTTTAAGAAGAGCCTGGAGCTGCAGACTTATTTATTCGTAAGACAATTGCAACTGGCTGCTGAATTCAGCCTACCATTGACAATCCATCAAAGGGATTCGTTTCAGGAGATCATGTCAGCAATTCAGCCTTATGCAGGAAAAGTAAAAGGCGTAATGCACAGCTTTACCGGTACTTATGAGCAGGCAAAGCAGATTTTTGACTTAGG